>CAUTWT010000002.1:0-119759 GCA_963542525.1 uncultured Candidatus Saccharibacteria bacterium
CGCAACGTGCGTCGCAGTCCAATTCGAGACATACGAGAGTTTTAGTAGCTCTTTTACTACTATTACGTGTGCCTATGCGGGATACATCAGGACCTGTAGAATCGGGTAGCTCGTGAGAAGATCTGAGCCAGGTCTATAAACTGGCTCTTTTTTCCTGTCGAGGCACCATGTTGTTGAGCTGTATTTTGCAATGGTGCATGTTAGAGGTCAGCTGTTTTTTTGTTTCTTCTGAATTTGCTATAGTTGATTTTATTAAACGTATTCTCGATATTGAACAAGTATTATAAGGTTCCTTGGCGCCATTTTTCATCACTGTTATTTCGTGGTATAATTTTAAAAATGAGTGATAATATATTTAAACGAACAAAAATATTAGCAACAATTGGGCCAGCAACGTTCAGCCAAGAAAAGGTTTACCAATTGTTGGAGGCCGGCGTTAACGGCATCCGTATGAACTTTAGCCACGGCGCTAACGAGGAGCGAATTGAGCAGATCGATTGGGTGCGCACAGCTAGTAAACAGCTGGGCAAGCCTGTCGCAATTCTACAAGATTTGCAAGGTCCAAAGATTCGCTTGGGCGTTTTGAAGGACAATATGCTGAATGTTAAGGTTGGCGATATGTTGGTCTTGGACTCAGAAATTACTGAGCATGACGGCAGCTTCAATTTGCCAGTGCAGTACAATTTGGCGGAGAAGATGAAAGTCGGTGAGCCACTTTACATGTTTGACGGCAAGATCAGGACGGTTGTGCGAGAAATTGTTAGCCCAACTGCAATTCGTGTAGAAGTTCAGAACGACGGTTTTTTGATGAGCCGCAAGGGTTTGAATTTGCCAGACACAGATTTTGGCGGCGATATTCTTACTCAGAAAGATATTAACGATTTGGAATGGGGCGCAAGCCAAGATTTTGATTACGTTGCATTGAGCTTTATTCAAAAAGCTGATGACATTATTGATTTGCGTCGTCGATTGACAGACCTGGGTTCGACAGCCAATATTATTGCCAAGATTGAGACTAAGTCTGCCGTTGATCCAGAGAATTTGGAGGAAATCGTTAAGGCTAGTGACGGTATTATGGTTGCTCGCGGTGACTTGGCGGTGGAAGCTGGTGCGGAAATTGTCCCAGTTGTACAGCGTCGAATTATTGCCTTGTGTCGTAAATATTGCAAGCTAGTAATCGTTGCAACACAAATGATGGGTAGTATGGTTGATAATCCAGAGCCAAGTCGCGCCGAAGTAAGCGACGTTGCTAATGCTGTAATCCAAGGCGCTGACGTAGTTATGTTGTCTGACGAAACTGCCAATGGTAAATATCCTGTTGAAACCGTTCGTGCGATGCGCAAGACTATTATCTACACTCAAGAACACAGTGAGGTAATGTTGGTAGAAAAAGCTGAAATGCGTGAAAAAACTGACGCGATTTTAAGCTACACGGCAGCTCAATTGGCAAGGAGAATTAAAGCTCGAGCTATTATTGCGGAAACGCACACTGGCGCTACTGCAATTAACGTTGCCGCATATCGTCCGAACCTACCAATTGTTTGTGTAACCGAAGATGTGAAGACTGCGCAAAAGTTGGCGTTAAGGTACGCTTCTCGTCCATATGTTCGACCAAATGACCCAAATGCAGCAACTAAGTTAGCTGACGAGTTGAAGCAAGAAGGCTATTTCGGCGCAGACCCAGTTACTGTTGTGCTTGTTAGCGGCCACAATCCAGAGCCAGGTAAAACTGACAATATCCAAGTCAAGACATTGTCATAAGGAGAATTTGGGTGGGCAGAAAATTTCCGAAGCAAACAATTCGTGATGTTGATCTACGTGGAAAAACTATTCTTCTGCGAGCAGATTATAATGTGCCGCTAACAAAGCGCGGTCAGATTTCTGATGATCTAAGAATTCGCGCTTCGCTGCCCACGCTCCGATATTTGCTGGAGCAGAATTGCAAGATTGTTATCATGTCTCATCTGGGGCGACCAAAAGGTAAGGATCTTAAATTTAGCTTGAAAGTTGTCGCAGATCACTTATCTAAGTTGCTGAGCCGTCCGGTAGAATTGCTGGATGATTGTGTGGGTGAAGCTGTTCATCAAGCCGTTCGCCGCGCGCCACGAGGCAGTATTCTTATGTTGGAGAATTTACGCTTTTATGATGAGGAGGAGGCTGATGATTTAACATTTGCCAAGTCAATTCAGCGCGCTGTCCGAGCAGATTATTTTGTGCAGGACGGATTTGCTGTGGCGCACAGGGCACACGCCAGCACTCATGCGATTACATTATGTGTTCCAGGGCTGGCAGGATTACTATTAGAAAAAGAATATGTAACTCTCACTGAGGCGATGAATAAGCCAAAACGTCCGTTGGTCGCGGTTATTGGCGGCGCGAAAGTTAGCGATAAAATATTACTGATTAAGCGTCTAATTAAAAAGGCGGATCGGATTTTAATTGGCGGCGCCATGTCAAACACGTTTTTGCATTGTCGTGGATTTAATGTCGGCAAGAGTGTGTTTGAGTCAGGAATGGAAAAGGTTGTCACGGAAATTTATGATTTAGCAGCGGCTAAGGTTGGCGCAGAGAATGTTGACGATTTTTTGGTATTACCGATTGATGTGGCGGTTGCACCAGAGATTTCTAAAGATTTTCCTCGTCAAGAAGTTAATATTGATAAAATAAAGAACTCGGATATGGCGCTGGATATTGGAAGTCAGACAATTGAGAAATTCACGAAAATACTGGCTGATGCGAAGATGGTTATTTGGAATGGTCCGCTGGGCTATGCTGAGATTGATAATTTTGCAATTGGTTCAGCGCGAGTGGCGCTAGCTATTGCCCAGAATAAAGGAGTTGTTTCAATAGTTGGTGGCGGAGATACGGCTGATTTTATATTGAAATGGGACGGGCATGACGGCGCCAATTTTACCCATGTTTCCACTGGTGGCGGAGCTAGTATGGCCTTGATGGCTGGTAAAAAATTGCCTGGAATTGAAAGTTTACTAGACGCATACGGTTTGAGGTGATAAACTAAGCATAAGGATTATCTCATGAGAAAAAAGTTAATCATTGGTAACTGGAAAATGAACTTCAATATGCAGGAGGCTAGCTTATATTTGCATAAGCTGATGAATACGCTGCCATCGCATAGAGATGTTGAAGTGGTGTTGGCGCCTACTATTTTGACGCTGCAGAGTTTGAGTTTACAAATTAATCGTCGAATCGCTAAGTTGGCAGCTCAGAATTGCTATTGGCGAGATTCGGGGGCATACACGGGAGAAATTCCAGCGGCGCATCTTCGTGGAATTGCTGATTATGTGATAATTGGACATTCGGAGCGTCGCTATATTTTCATTGAAAGCGAAAAAGACATTCGGCTGAAAGTTCAGGCGGCAATTCGAAATCGTATTCATCCGATTCTGTGTGTCGGTGAGACGATTCAAGAGAAGACTCTTGGCGAAACGAAGGATGTTCTGGCTGATCAATTGACTAGCGGTCTGGCTAATGTGACGGCGGACGAGCTGGATGAAGTAGTTATTGCGTATGAGCCAGTTTGGGCGATCGGTACTGGCGACAGCGCTAAAGCGTCTGATGTAAAAAAAGCTACACAGATGATTCGACGACATATTTCTCATTTGTACGGTAAAAAAGCGGCGGAATCAGTTCGAGTTGTCTATGGTGGAAGTATTACGTCAATAAACGCCGCAGATTATTTAGCAATTGATGAACTTGATGGTTTATTGGTTGGGGCAGCCAGTTTGGATGCATATCAATTTAAGGAGATAATCTCGAAAGCGCATAAAGGTTAAAAAATAGGGGGCATATGACAGATATTGATTTTGATGAGTTGGATAGAGCGGTAAGCTCTCTTATGGATAAGCAGCGAGAAAAGGAAGCTCCAGTGGCGGTTAATGAAAATAATAGCGAGGTTTCTGCGTCTGCGCCCGTAGAGGAAAAGTCTGCACCAGAGAACTCTATTGATACTAGCTTTGCACCTCCAGTAACTCCATTTACGCCTTCGTCTACTGCTTCTACTCCTTTATCATCGATCTCTCAGTCTGAAGTAAAAAAAGACTCTTCTAGCGACAATGCGATTCCTAAAGAGGTTGATAGTCCTACGAACGAGAAAGTTGCTAGCGACTCAATAGCCAACAGGGCTCCTGGTGTGGCTGCTAGCGAAGTTAAAGCTGCGCCAGTAATCGCGAGACGCTCGACTGGTCGTTTCATGGATGTTGTTAGACCTTCATCTGTTAGCGCTATTCAAAAACCTGCTGCTCCCGCTCCATCCCGAACTGGCACGACGATTCAGCCCTCACCTGATTTGGTGGACGTGATTAGCACAAATAATAGGCATTCTGCGATAGGGAAAGAAATGTCTGACATAGTTGCTCAATCAGATAGTCCTAGTGATACCCCTGATCTTAAAGACGTACATAATGAATCTACTTTTGCGGAGATTGAAGATGCGCCCGCTGAGGAGCTGTCATTGACTGATAAGATAGCGCAATCATTAGCCGTAAGCAATAGCGAAGCTTCTGCTACACCGATGACTACGCCGCTGGAGTCTCCGTTTATTGCTAATGTTGAGGTAGAGAAGCGACCGCTCGGTTCTGTTAACCAAACTATGACTAATTCTGAGATGAATAGCGATGAAGATACGTCTATGTCTGCTGATTCTGAGGATATAAAATTGGAACATCAATACAATACCAATTTATCTAATTACAGCATGAGCGAAAACTCTTTGGGCGATACGCCCGACTCACCAATGGATTTGAGCCCAGAAATTATAGCAATTGAGGAGGCTGGCGTTCCTGAAGATTCAGACGATAAAATGTCCACTGACATTGACAGCTCTTTGATTGAGTCTTCCGAATTATCCGAAAAAGAAACTATGGATTCTGAGCCGGCACCGATGTTTGCCGCCGTATCTACAGAGGTCAAGCCTTCAGTCGACAAAGAAAAGAAAAAGTCTGGATTATTAATAGCGTTGCTTATTGTTCTATTTTTGGCAATTGGTATGGCTGGCGGCGCTGTTTCGTACTTTTTGCTGATAAAATAGATATATGTCTAATTTTACTGACGGATTAAATAGCGAGCAGGCTCGAGCGGTGACACACGCTGATGGGCCACTGTTGATTTTGGCTGGAGCTGGATCTGGAAAGACTAAAACTCTAACCCATAGAATTGCCTATTTGATTGGCGAGTTGAAAATATTTCCTAGTCGAATATTGGCGGTTACATTTACTAATAAAGCCGCGAAGGAAATGCGTCAGCGATTGGCGCAAATACTGGGTGAAGATTCTGAAAATCGGCAATTTATGCCGTGGATGGGAACTTTTCACAGTATTTGCGTGCGAATGTTGCGGATGGATGGTGAAAATATTGGCCTGAACAAGCGATTCTTAATTTACGATACCGACGATCAAATAAGCTTGATGAAGCAAATTATGAAGGCTCGCGGCTTGACGGATAAAGATATTAAACCTCGAGCTGTACTTTCAGCTATTTCAAACGCTAAAAATGAGATGAGAAGTGCTGAGGATTTTTCGGCTTCGACTCGCGGTCCAAGAGAGCAGAAAATAGCTGAATTGTTTTTTGCTTATGAAAAAGCTTTGAAAGATGCTTCGGCGTTGGATTTTGACGATTTATTGATAAAAACCGTGGAATTATTGAGAAATAAGCCGGATATTCGCCATAAATGGCAGCAGCAGTTCGAGCATATTTTGATTGACGAGTATCAGGACACGAATGCGGTGCAATATGCGTTAATTAAACTGTTGGTTAATTCGCGTCGCAATTTATGCGTGGTTGGCGATGACGCTCAGTCGATTTATAGTTTTCGCGGGGCTGATTATACTAACATTCTCAATTTTGAGCGTGATTTTCCAGGTACGACAGTAGTTAAGTTGGAGCAAAATTATCGTTCGACTGGCGCGATTTTGAATATGGCAAATGCGCTGATTAGCCATAATATTCATAGAACTGATAAAAATTTATGGACGGCGAATGGCGACGGTGTTGAGCCGAAATTATGGCAATTATACAATGAGTCTGAGGAGGCTTTGGCGATTGCGAATGAGATTCAGGCGCAAATTGCGAACGGTCGTCAATATGGCGACGTGGCGGTGTTGTACCGAACGAATGCGCAAAGTTACGCAATTGAGCGAGCCCTGCGTCAGAGCTATATTCCGTATAAAATCGTCGGCGGTCTGCGATTTTTGGACCGAGCGGTCGTTAAGGATCTATTAGCATATCTTCGATTGTTATATCAGCCGAGTGATCGAGTTAGTTTTTTGCGAATTGTGAATACGCCAAAACGTGGCGTTGGCGCGGTGAGTATTTCTAAGTTTTTGGATTGGAATGACGCGTCAGGGAGAGACATAATTAGCGGGTTACTGGCAGTTGAGGAGGCGGATACTTTGACAGCGCGCGCAAAACGTCCGTTGCTAGAGTTTGGTCAAAAACTGCACGATTTGCAGCAGGAAATTGACGGATCTCCAGCCGAACTGATTGAAAAAATCATGAAAAGGACTGGCTATGAAGATTTTATAAACGACGGAACGCCGCAAGCTGAGGAGCGAATGGAAAATATCGGGGTGCTTTTATCGGAAGCGAAGGCTTACGTTGATGTGGCGACGTTTTTGGAAGAGATGGCTTTGATGTCTTCGACGGACACAACTGTCGATCAGCAAGTGACGCTCATGACGCTTCATGCGGCTAAAGGCTTGGAGTTTCCGGTGGTTTTTTTGGCGGGATTGGAAGAGGGGATTTTGCCGCACGCAAGAGTGTTTGATAGTGGCAATGCTGATGACGTCGAAGAGGAGCGCCGATTGTGCTACGTTGGTGTAACTCGGGCGAGGGAAGAATTATTCGTTAGTTGTGCTAGTTCTCGTACGCAATTTGGTCAGATTGGCTATAATATGCCATCGAGGTTTTTGGACGAGATGGGCTTGATGGCTGGTGGTGTTGATAGGCCAGCTCAGCCGATGGTAGAACCTGATTTTTATTCAGAAGATATTGGTTTGGAAGTTGGTGATCGAGTTCGCAGCCCGAGTTTTGGCTCGGGTGAAATCATTGACAGTGAAGGATTGAGTGTGACGGTCAAATTTGACAACGGAAATATTAAGAAATTGAACGTCGAGTTCGCGCGCTTGGAGAAAATTTGATATAATAAGAATACCTGCGTTGTGGGTGTGAACTTATGGGTATAAGATTACAAGCAAAACACTATTCTAAGAAAATTACGTTCGTTTCTGGCGCGATATTGATGCTGGTTGGCGGTTTGTTTTTTGTCAATCAAGCATTGGCTGACGCCGCTAAGCCAGCAGCCAAGGCTGGCGAAAAGTTGGTAACGATTTACGACAGGGGCGCAGAAAAGACGATTGTTACAAAAGCGAGGACGATTCGCGAGGCTTTGAAATTGGCTAAGTTTTCTATTGATGAACGCCAAGACGTAGTCGAGCCGAGTCTTGATTCGGAGATGGTGGCAGAGAAGTATAATATTAACATTTTCCGCGCTCGTCCAATAACAATCGTCGATGGAAATAAGCGTCTAAAGGTAACTACCGCCGAGCAGACGCCGGCTTTGATTGCGAAGGCTGCTGGAATTGAAGTTTTTGAAGAGGACAAAACCACTCTATCCAATTCCGATAATATGGCGGTTGATGGCGCAAACATGGTGATGAAAATTGACAGAGCCTCGATGGTTAATTTTGTACTTTACGGCAAAGAATCTGTCATTCGCACACATGCTAAGACGGTTGGCGAGCTGTTAAAAGAGAAGAATATCGACCCAAAGAAAGATGATACGCTATCCGTGGATCGTTCGGCAAAAATTATTCCTGGGATGAAAATTGAACTCTGGCGTAACGGCAAGCAAACTATAACTGCAGAAGAAGATGTAAAATTTGAGATTGAAAAAGTTCAAGACGCGAATCGAGATTCGGGATATCGCGAAGTAAAACAGGCGGGCGAGAATGGCAAGAAAAATGTCACTTACGAAATCGAGATGAAGAACGGCGTGGAGGTGAGCCGTAAGGAAATCGCTAGTGTTGTAACAAAAGAGCCAAAGAAGCAGATTGAGATTGTGGGGACGAAAAGCTCTACGTCATTTTCTGGCAGTTTTTCTGAAGCACTTGCTAGATTGAGAAGTTGTGAGGGTAGTTATACGTCGAACACTGGAAATGGATATTACGGTGCATACCAGTTTGACAAACGAACTTGGGGAAATTATGGCGGATACGAACTGGCTTCTGACGCTCCAGCTGCTGTGCAGGACGAAAAGGCATGGCAAACTTACAAGGCTCGCGGCTGGCAACCATGGCCGACTTGTAAAGTTAAAATGGGACTTCAGGATATCTATAGATAATAGTTCCAAAATCTGATATAATTTTTCTAATACATTGTGTGAATTGTCAAATTATTATGCGCGCAAAAGGTTTATTTTTTGGAAAAATTATTGGATTGGCTGTGTTGGTTGCGACTGCAACTCCGATGATTTCGTTTGCTGACGGAAAGACTTCTGGTGAGCATTTGGTTCGTATTTATGATCGCGGCGAAGAAAAGACCATTATCACAAATGCATTGACTGTTCGGCAGGCCTTGCGTGCGGCTAAGATTACGATTGACGAAAAGATTGACACGGTTGAACCAAATATTGATATGGAATTGACCGGCGCGAAATACCAGGTCAATATTTTCCGCGCTCGTCCAATAACAATTGTCGATGGAAATAAACGCCTAAAGGTAACTACCGCCGAGCAGACGCCAGCCTTGATTGCGAAGGCCGCTGGGCTGACTTTATATCACGAAGATAAGACACATTTTACAAATTCTGACGATCTTTTGGTGAACGGCGTGGGTCTGGTAATGAAGATTGATCGATCAAAACAGCGAACGATAACTGAAGAAGTTGATGTTAATTTTGATATTGAGCAGATTAAGGACGATTCTCAGGCGATTGGATTTAAGAGCGTTAAGCAACTTGGAGAAAAAGGTGTACGGAAGGTGACTTATCAGGTTGAGGTAGAGAATGAGCGCGAGATTAGTCGTAAGGAAGTTGCTAGCGAAATTATAAAGCAGCCGAAGAAGCAGATTGAAATAATTGGCACGAAGCCTAAAAATCCATTGACGAAAAGCAAGGGCGCGCAGATATTTACCGACTCCAAGGGTGTAGCGCATCGCGAGACGTATTATGATTTGCCGATGAATATTGTGATAAAAGCTTGTGGTAGCGGCGGTACTTATACAGTGCGGGCGGACGGCGCGAAGGTTGATAAAGATGGCTATATTTTGGTGGCGGCTAATTATGGTAATTATCCGCGATGTTCGGTAGTGGAGACAAGTATGGGTCCGGGAAAGGTTTACGATACCGGTGGATTTGCAGCCAAGCATCCGCACGGATTCGACTTGGCGACCGACTGGACGAATGGAGATGGGCGCTAAATGGCTTCTTCTCATGGACCAAAAAAATCGCTTGGACAGCACTGGCTGAAGGATCCGGAGATTTTGGCGGATATTGCTGAAGCGGCCGAATTGACGGGTGATGATGTTGTGCTGGAGATCGGCCCGGGGCTGGGTACTTTGACTAGTCGCTTGTTGGCTCGGGCTAATTCGGTGACCGCTGTGGAGTTTGACGCGGATTTGGCGCGAAAATTACCAGGGCAATTTCCTGGGAAAAAATTAACTGTCGTAAATCAAGATATATTGCAATTTGACCTGAACCAATTGCCAAAAAATTATAAAGTCGTAGCTAATGTCCCATATTACATCACCAGCAAAATTGTTGAAAAATTGATGACCGCGGAAAATAAGCCAAGCATTGCGGTGCTGTTGGTGCAAAAAGAAGTTGCCGAGCGAATTGCGGCAGAGGCTGGAAATATGAGTATTCTGTCTGTGAGCGTTCAAATTTTTGCCGAAGCGGAGTTGGATATTGAAGTTCCTAGGCAGTTTTTTACGCCACCACCAAAAGTTGACTCGCAGGTTGTGGTTTTGAGAACTCGCGACAATCTGTTAATTATTCCAGAAGATCAGAGAGGCTTTTTCCGCATTGTTAAGGCTGGATTTTCTGCAAAGCGCAAGAAGTTGCGCTCTAGTTTGAGCGGTGGGCTGGGGATTGATAAAAGTGTGGCGGAAGAATTGCTGAAAAATGCAGGAATTTCACCAGATGCTCGCGCTGAAGATTTGGCGATTGAAGATTGGAAGAGGCTACTGAAAGAGTGGCGGAATTTATAATTATTTAGAGACAGGTGACAATATCAAAAATAAGAACGACTCAGCGGTTTTAAACTGAGTCGTTCTTTATGCTAAAAGACTGAATTAATCTATCAAATTCTCGTGCTTTAAATCTTTAACGGCATTAGTAGCTTCTTCTTTGGTGAACCCCCATCCGTCGACAAGAGATTTTATTAAATCGCTTCTGCTGTATTTTATATTTTTTAGAGTATCTATAGCACGCAGCTTTGCTCGCTCGGTGTAATTAATATCATATTCTTCTAATACTTCACGGATGTATGATTCTGAATCCTTCATCTCTTGATCGCGGGCTATACTGATTATTATGGATTTTTTTGAAAGCATACCATTATAGTTACTGCTTGTGGTGTAATTTTTCTCAATAAGATTACGTATGCTGATCTTGAAGTCATAATTCAGACGCTGTAAACCTTCTTCTGCCTCTTCCTTAGTGAATTTATCGGTCCCTTGTAAGTGTCTTAGGATGAAATTTCTTGAGATGGTGGGTTTCTGTCCTGATAGCATATCGCTGGCTTTTAGTTGAGCGTTATGTGCAAAGTCAATCTTTACTGTATTAAGGGCATTGTCTATTTCTTCTTTAGTAAATCCTTGCAAGGTGAGAAGATCTTCATAGTTTACTTTTGATGTATGGTTGTAGGAATCTAGGGCTTTTAGAGCCTTTATAGCCTGCATCTGGAACATCTTAGCAACGTCGATTTCATGGTTTAGCTCATCAAGCGCTTTTTCAACCTCTTCCTTTGAGAATCTAAAATCACCTTTAGGTCCCGTATTGGTAAATCTTTCCATTAATCGGCTTTTGGAAGTCCATGCGTGAGGGTCTTTATTTATATCGGCTGATGGCATGAAAAATTTTATTGCTCTTTTTGCGTTATTAATGGGATTGTAATTTGGATATATTATCTCTAGTAATTGGAGTGCTGCAGTGTAGTCTAGTTTGTAGTAGGTTGAAATGAAGTGTGCAGCTGCAAACTTAGAGTATATGGCGTTATCTAGGTTTTGATATTTAGCTCTCTCTGCCAATTCTCTCGAAAACCTCTTGTCCCATTTTCCGTCGCTTCCAACTACATAGTTGTCTGGCGTAACAGTATTCTTTAACATGTCGCCATTTTTACCGATGTAGTAGTCGCCGACCCACTGGTCATGCAGCATGTGACCTTTAGTGTCGAAGTAGTACCACTTGTCTCCGATCATCTTCCAGGTATTTTCTATCATGTGACCGCTAGTATTGAAATAGTACCAGTGCCCGTTTATATATTCCCATTTACTGTGAATGATATATCCGCGCCCATCAAAGTAGTACCATTTGTCGCCAATCCTCTCCCATTTGCTCTTTGGGTAACTGCCGTCCGAATTTCTATACCACCATCCGATTGAGTCTTTGTGCCAATCTCCGCTTGCCGCATGGGTTGTTGTAGGTGTGCTTGCTGTGACTATGGTGGCGCTTACGATCATTGCCGCCACTAAGCTTTTTAAAATTTTCTTCACAATCTCCTCCTGTTAAGTATTGTTTCAATTTTTAGTATAACATACTATGATTGACATTTACGCCAGTGGCGGCACTCTGCTGAATCTGTTATAATTTCTTTATGACCAAGAAACACGCTTACATCACTACCGCTATTCCTTACGTAAACGGCTTGCCGCACATTGGGCACGCTATGGATTATATGTTGGCAGACGTGTGGGCGCGATATTCCAGACAGAACGGGCGTGAAGTTCGTTTTCAAGCTGGCGTAGATGAACATGGTAATAAAATTGCTGCCAAAGCTGCCAGTCAAAATCAAACCCCTCAAGAATACGTCGATCAAACGCACGTCAATTTTAAGAAGATGATTGATGAGCTGAATATTTCAGTGACGGATTTTATTCGAACGACTGACGCGCATCACGTTGCTGCGGTGCAGTATATTTGGCAAAAACTCGTTGAGGCTGGCTACATTTACAAGGGTTCATATGAAGGATGGTATTGTCAGGGGTGCGAAGCTTTCGTTACGGATAAAGAAGCTGCCGATAATAATGGGGTTTGTCCAGATCACCAAACTCCGTATCAGCGTTTGAGTGAGGAAAATTACTATTTTAAGACAAGCGCTTTTTCGGACAATATTCGTCAGGCAATTGAGTCAAATAAAATGAGAATCGTGCCTGAATTTCGTAAAAAAGAGTTTTTGGAATTGATGAAAGACGGCTTGAAAGATGTGTCAGTTTCTCGTCCACGTAAAAATCTTAGCTGGGGCGTGCCGGTTCCTGGTGATGATAATCAAGTCATGTATGTCTGGTTAGATGCTCTGAGCAATTACATTACGGTTATCGGTTATCCTGATCGTCCAGAAGAGTGGCAATCTTTTTGGCCGGCTGACGTGCAAGTTATCGGTAAGGACATTCTCCGCTTCCACGCTGGTATTTGGCCAGCAATGCTCATGGCGCTGGATTTACCGCTTCCGAAGGTTCTACTTGTTCATGGATTTATTAATTATGGCGGAATGAAAATGGCAAAGAGTCTCGGAAATGGTGTTGGTCCAGCTGACATTATTCCAGATTACGGCGCTGAGGCGTTTCGATATTACTTCTTGCGTCACGTACCAACGCAAGATGACGGCGACTTTACTTGGGATAAATTTGAGGCTGCGTATAATGGTGAGCTTGGCAATGATTTGGGCAATTTGGTTCAGCGAGTCGCTAAAATGGTGCAGAATTATCAAGCGGGCGTTATTGGTGACGCTCCACAATCAGAGCACGATATGGGACCATATCGTCAGGCGATGGAAAGTTATATGTTTGACCAAGCAATGGACGAAATTTGGCTAATTGTTCGCTCTTTGAATCAATATATTGAGCGAGTTCAGCCATGGCAAGTTGCTAAAAATCGTGATAAAGATCCAGAAGCAGAGTCGCATTTGAGTGAGATCTTGGCGCACGCTTGTGGCACATTATTGCAAGTGTCTGACATGCTTCGCCCATTTATGCCGCAAACTGCCGAGAAAATTCATGATATGTTTGCTAGTGGTGTCGTGCCGTCAGAATTGACGCCTTTGTTCCCGCGCAAATATATTCACACGCCAGATCCACGCGCTCCGAAAACAGAATCTCAGGTTAAATAGTTTATGGTCGAAGCAGATAAGAAAAGTGCGACTGAGGGTTTACGTCTGATAGATTCGCATTGTCATTTGCACGATACGGAATTTTTTACGGACAATCGCGAGCAATTTTACAAAGAAACGGTCGTGGCGAATATTGGCATGATTTGTGTTGGTACCGACCAGAGAAGTAGCCGCCAAGCTGTGGAATTTGCCGCGAATCATGAGTTTACTTGGGCGGCAATTGGTGTTCATCCGCACGATACGAAAGATGGCTGGGAAGATGTCAAAACTTTGCTGGAAAATAAGACGGAAAATTCTCAGATTGTGGCAATTGGTGAGATTGGGCTTGATTATTATTACAATAACAGTCCGCGGGAAACACAAATTGAGGGCTTGGAGGCGCAACTTCAAATGGCAATAGATTATAATTTGCCGGTAAGTTTTCATGTTCGAGATGGTGCGAAGGATCAGCCGTCGGTTTGGAGTGATTTTTGGCCAATCTTCGATAATTTTCCTGGACTGCGCGGTGTTTTGCATAGTTTTACCGATACGCGTGACAATTTAGAAAAAGGTTTTTCGCGAAATTTGTACGTTGGACTTAATGGAATTAGTACGTTCACAAAAGATCAATCGCAGAAAGAATTGTTCGCTTCAATTCCGCTGGAGCGATTATTGCTAGAAACTGACGCGCCGTTCTTGACACCAGTGCCGTTTCGTGGTAATATAAACAAGCCAGAATATGTGAGATTGGTGGCTGAATATTGGGCGAAGCAGAGAAATATTGATTTTGATGTTTTAAGCCAAGCTACTCTTCACAACACAAAAGAACTTTTTGGCATTTGAAAGTGGAGAAAATGAATAGTACGCCGGAATGTGTTACAAAAACACCTGAAATTGAAGCTCGCGAAAAACTTGCCGCTATTTTTTCTGATGCCGAGCGGCGCGATGATAATTCTAAGGTGAATCCTGAATTAGGGAGGGCTGCTATTGACGGGAAGGATATTAAGAACATCATCAAGGTAAACTCTGCTGATGATGGGGCGGTTGATTTATGTAATAAAGCACTTGGTAGCTATGGAAAAAGTCTTGATCGCATTAAGAATAGTCCGATTGAAGCTGTGTGGGCAATTGGTGCTTCACTCCAACACTTACGTGATAAATACAAAACAGAGGGGAGTTGTAGGTGACTAAGTTTTTGAAAAAAGTACGAAGTTTGGTTTTTGCTGATGACGGTGACGCAGTGTCTTTGTTGAAATTCCGTAAAAAAGATCGGCCATTAAAGAAATTTACCGAGCGCGAGTTAATCCAATTAGAAAGTGAAATTGGTGCAACAATTTTTGGCGAGAAGCCGGCATATGTTGCGCGACGAGAATTTTTTAATTTAGATAAAGATACTTGGATTTGGTACGAAGAAGTTGCTGACGGTAAGGGTGGCCGGCAAGAATTGACGACGCGTTATGAAGTGCAGCCAAAGGGAATTTTGAAGATTCAGCCGAATTATCGCTATAGTTACTTGGAGGGCGACGAGCTTCAGAATTTTGTCTTGGCAACTAAGGAATATTACGAGCGAGTTTCTCGGCAATTATATAAGAAAGATCCGCAAACCGGTCGGCCGCTTTGATATAATAAAAAAGTGAATAAAGACTATATCTATCTTGATCATGCTGCTGCCACGCCAATGGATCCGTTGGTGATTGATGCGATGTTGCCATATTTTTCTGAAAAGTCTTTCAATCCGTCTAGTCCGTACGCTCCCGCCATATTTACAAAACGTGAATATCAAGACGCGAAGGCTCGGCTGGCACGCTGTTTGGGTGTGATGGCTGATGAATTGATAATGACAGCTGGAGCAACTGAGTCTGTCAACTTGGCGTTCAATGCGGCAAATGGCGTAAGTTTAATTTCGGCAATTGAGCATGACTCGGTGATTAATTCCGCAAAAGCGCGTTCGGAAGTGAAGCTTATTCCGCCAATGAAAAATGGACGAATAGACCCGAACACGGTTAAAAAAATGTTAACGCCAGATGTTGGATTTGTTAGTGTTGCGCTGGTGAATCATGAGCTGGGCTATATCCAGCCAATTGAAGAAATTGCGGAAATTGTAAAGGCTGAGCGACTCAGGCGCCAAGAAAATGGCGAATCTTTACCGTTGATTTTTCATACTGATGCTTCGCAGGCGGCGGCTTTAATTGATGTGAAAATTAAAAGGCTGGGCGTTGACTTATTGACATTATCTGCGGCAAAAGTTTACGGTCCAAAGCAGGTTGGATTACTGTGGGTGCGACCTGGCGTTACATTGAAAGCGAATATTTTTGGTGGCGGTCAAGAGTTGGGGTTGCGCAGCGGAACTGAAAACGTTGCTGGCGTGGTTGGGTTTGCGACGGCTTTGGAATTGGCGCAAAAACGACGTTCTGCCGAAGTGAAGCGACTGCGAAAGCTACGAGAAAATTTGGTAAAAGATTTGAGGCAGGCCTTTCCTGATGTGTTGATATCATCAGATATGAAAAAAAGTTTGGTGAGTTTTTTGAATATATCATTTTCTGGAGTTGATGCTGAAAGATTGGTGTTTTTGTTAGAATCTCGCGGGGTTTTAGTGGCTACGGGTAGTGCTTGCGCGGCTAATTCCGGAACGCGTTCTCATGTGCTGGCGAGTGTTGGTCTGAGCGAATCAGAGATTGACGGAAGTCTAAGGCTTACCTTAGGAAAGTTGAACAATGATGAGAATGTAAAGCGAGCTGGCGAATTTATCATCGAAGCTGTGCAGGCGGAAATGAAGAGGACCCGTCGATGATTCATAAACTAGTTGGCTTGATTATTTTTGCTACTTTAGTGATTTTTGGGCTTAGCGCATATTTGTCGCCGAATGATTTGGGGAAATGTCAAGGCGTGGGCGAAGGTGATTGTCGTAAGGCTGATGCAATAGTTGTTGTCAGTGGTGGCGATACGAACGCACGAACTGACGAGGCTATTAAATTATATAAAGAAGGTTGGGCACCGTTGATCGTTGTGTCGGGCGCGGCGGCCGATAAGACTGGTCCGTCCAACGCTAAGGCTATGTACCAGCGAGCGATTAATAGCGGCGTTCCTGAGAAAGCCATTGTTATGGATGAATCTTCCGAGACGACCAGGCAAAACGCCACTGAGGTGAAGAAAATTGTCGATTCGAGAAAAATTGAAGATGTGATTTTGGTGACAAGTGGATACCATATGCGTCGGGCGCAACTCGAATTTTCAGCACAATTTAACGATGTGAAGATTCGAAGTCATCCTGTCGCTTCTGATAAAAACTGGAGCTCGTGGTGGTGGTTGACGCCGTGGGGCTGGTGGTTGGCGATGGGTGAATTAATGAGAATTGGGCTATTCGCCCTGGGGTTGTCCAGATGAGTAAGAAAGTTTTTGTTGGGATGTCGGGCGGTGTGGACTCCTCCGTGGCTGCGGCACTTTTGGTTGAGCAGGGTTACGATGTAACGGGCGTTTATATGAAAAACTGGTCGGAAGATCTTCCTGGAATGCATTGTCCGTGGGCGGAAGATGTTGCCGACGCTAAGCGTGTGGCGGTTGGTTTGGGTATTGATTTTCGAGTTTTTGATTTCCAGAAAGAATATAAGCAAAACGTTGTCGATTACATGATCCGCGAATATCAAGCGGGTCGCACGCCAAACCCAGATATTATGTGTAATCAAGAAGTGAAGTTTAAGATATTTTTGGAGGCTTCGTTGGCGGCTGGAGCAGATTATATTGCGACAGGGCATTATGCGCGCGTTGCTCATGAATCGTCTTCGTCGGCCAAATTATTACGCGCTCGTGATGATAATAAAGACCAAACATACTTCTTATATCGAGTGACTTCGGAAGCTTTGTCAAAAACTATATTTCCGTTGGGCGATTTCACTAAGGCGGAAGTTCGTGAAATGGCGAAAGAGCGTGGTTTGTGGACGGCTAGCAAAAAGGAATCAATGGGAATTTGTTTTGTTGGGCAAGTTGGAATTCGTGATTTTTTGTCGGAATATGTTAAAACTGCGCCAGGAAATATTATTGATCAGCAGACAGGATCTGTCGTCGGTAAACATGACGGCGCAATTTTCTATACACTCGGTCAGCGTCATGGGCTGAACGTCGGCGGTGGATTGCCTTATTATGTTGTGGGCAAGGATATGGAGAAAAATGAGGTTTACGTGTCGCGCTCAATTGATAATGATAATCTGTGGCGAAAAGAACTGAGGCTGGCGGATATTCATTGGATTAATCAAGCACCGCATAAAGATAAGGATGTACAAGTCCGGTTGCGTCATCGAGGCGCTTTGTTTGATGCGAAAATTGACGGAGATATTGTACACCTTTCTGCTTCGGAGCGTGCCGTAGCCGCGGGTCAATCTGCGGTAATATATGACGGCGATGAATGTTTGGGTGGCGGAATCGTGAAAACAGATTGACGTTATAGGAAAAATAGTGTAAACTGTTCTAAAGTAAGGAATAATAAAACGTAGAGTTAAAGGAAGAATTAATTTTATGCTAGCAATTCGTTTGCAACGTTTGGGTCGCAAAGGTTATCCAGTATATCGCTTGGCGGTACAAGAAGCACATCGTCATCCATCAAGCGGTCGTGTAGTCGCTTATGTCGGTAGCTACAACCCACACACTAAAGAATCAAATATCCAAGTTGAATTGGCTCAGAAATATTTGGACAATGGTGCACAGCCAACACCACGCGTAGTTAAGCTATTGAAAGAAGCTGGCGTTAAATTGCCGAAGTGGGTTAAGGAAGTTTCTGCTGATAAGCACAAAGCCATCCGCAATCCAGAAAAACTTCGCAAGAATCAACCAAAAGAAGAACCAGCTGAAGAAGTAGCTGAATAATCTGTTGAGATTGGCGATTTGACCTATAAACCCCATCTGTAAGGTGGGGTTATTTTATGGTATAATTACACTCATGAATGCCCAAAAAATACGTAGTAAATATCTTGAATTTTATAAAAAACAAGGTCACGCCGTCGTTGAGCGTGCGCCGTTGATTTTAACTAATGACCCGACGACTTTATTTACAGGTGCCGGAATGCAGCCGATGATTCCGTATCTACTTGGTGAGGCACATCCTGAAGGTAAGAGAATTGCTGATTCTCAAACGTGTTTGCGAGCGCAGGATATTGACGACATTGGTGATAATCGTCATACAACGTTTTTTGAGATGCTTGGAAACTGGAGTTTGGGCGATTATTTTAAGAAAGAGCAAATTAGCTGGATGTGGACGTTTTTGACTGAGGAAATTGGTCTTGATCCGCAGAGATTGTATGTAACGTGTTTTATTGGTGCGCCGGAATATAATATCGATAAAGATGTTGAAGCGGCTAAATTGTGGCAGAAAAAGTTTGCAGAAAAGGGCATCGATGCAAAAATGGCGGATATCGGCAGCGAAGAGCAGGGCGCGGCGCGTGGTGTAAATCCAGGTGAAAGAATTTTCTTTTATGACGGCAGTAAAAACTGGTGGAGTCGCAATGGTGGTCCAGAAACTACTCCGATTGGTGATCCGTGCGGCCCAGACAGCGAGATGTTTTACGAGTTTGATTTCATTGAACATGATCCAAAATTTGGTGAAAATTGTCATCCGAACTGTGATTGTGGTCGGTTTATGGAAATCGGCAATAACGTATTTATGGCATATAAAAAGGTTGCTGAGGGGCAATTTGTGCCACTTGATAAGCCGAATATTGACCACGGTTCTGGACTGGAGCGAATTGCGGCTGCCGCAAATAATGATCCTGACGTCTTTAAGATTAGTTTGCTTTGGCCGATTATTGAAAAGCTGCAAGATCTGAGCGGCAAGGATTACACTTCACATACCGAAAGTATGCGAGTGATTGCCGACCATCTGAGGGCTGCGGCGTTTATGGCGGTTGATGGGTGCGTGCCAAGTAATAAAGAGCAGGGCTATGTAATGCGTCGTCTGCTCCGTCGGGCAATTCGTTATAGTTTTGATTTGGGGATTGAGCAGAATTTCTTAGAGGAAGTTGTCCCGGTGATTGCTGATCTATATGAAGCTGATTTTCCAGAGGTTAAGAATAGTCGTGACAATATAATTTCTGTCCTCGTTAAGGAAGAAAAAGCCTTTCGCCAGACTCTAAAAAAAGGCTTGCGACAAATGCAACGCTACATTGACGATGGCTTGACTGGTGAAGAATTGTTCACTTTGTATGACACTTTCGGTTTCCCGGTGGAACTCAGTACGGAAGAGGCATATAAACAAGGAATTAAACTTTCGGACAATTGGCGCGAAGAATTTACCGCGAAAATGAATGAGCAGCGACAGCGCTCTAAGACAGCTCGTAAGGGGCAATTTAGCGGTGGCTTGGAAGGTCATGATTCAATTCACTTGAAATATCATACGGCGACGCATCTTCTCGGCGCGGCACTGCGGAAGGTCTTAAATGCGTCGGAGTTACAGCAGCACGGTAGTAATATTACTGCCGATCGATTGCGCTTTGATTTTAATCACGATAAATTGACACCTGAGGAAAAACAGGCGGTCGAGGATCAAGTTAATGCTTGGATTGATGAAGATTTGCCGGTTAGCTTTGCTGTTTATCCGACAGACGAGGCGCTAAATATGGGCGCAATTGGTGCGTTCGGTGAGCGTTACGGCGACGAGGTTAAGGTCTATTCTATTGGCAAGGATGATAATGTCGTCAGCTTTGAAGTTTGCGGCGGCCCGCACGTCGAACACACTGGAGTTTTGGCTGAAGATGGCAAGCGATTCAAAATCACCAAAGAAGAATCTAGCTCGGCTGGAATTCGTCGAATCAAGGCTGTTTTAAGATAGATAATTAACTGTTGCTCTAAAATCACAAGCGTTATATAATATTTCTTATATGGCATTGAAAGACATGTTAAAGAAGTCTGATAAAGATAGTCGCGAACTATTGGTTAGCTTAGATATTGGTACGGAAGTGGTTAAGGCGTTGATTGCTGAAGTTAAAGATGACGAGCTGAAGATTATTGGTGTTGGTCGAAAACAGCAGGAAATGGGCGATATGCACAGCGGTGCAATTGCTGATATTGCTGGAGTTGTAGCGAATTGCGAAGAGGCTCTGTCTGAAGCTGAGGATCAAGCTGGCGTTCAGGGAAAGCGGGTTGTTATTGGCATTGCGGGCGAATTAGTTAAGGGCGTTACGAATACTATTCGCTATCGCAGGCCACAGCCAAATAAGCCATTAGATATTGCCGAGATGGAATTTATCATTGAGAAAGTTCAGGAGCGCGCCCAGGGAAAAGCCCAGGCTCAAATTGCGCTGGAAACTGGCAATGAAGATGTTGAGGTGAAATTGGTCAACTCGGCGCTGGTGAGTATTCATATTGATGGCTATAAAGTTTCGAATCCGATTAGTTTTCAGGGGAGAGATATGGCGGTGCAGATTTACACGGCGTTTGCTCCGATGGTTCATATCGGCGCGCTGGAGAAGGTCGCGGACGAGCTTGCGCTGGATTTAGTGGCTGTGGCTGCTGAGCCATTTGCGGTGAGTAGGAGCGTTTTGGGATCGGATACGGATAGCAATTTCACGGCGATTCTAGCGGATATTGGTGGCGGCACGACAGATATTGCAGTTGTTAATGACGGCGGAGTCGAAGGCACGAAGATGTTTGGTATTGGTGGACGAAGTTTCACTAGAACTATTGCGGCTGACTTGGATTTAAGCTTCAAAGATGCAGAAAAGCTGAAGCTGAATATTGATAATGAGAATTTGAAGCCTAGTGTAAAGAAGAAAGTTGACGCGGCGATCGACAAGACTTTGGAAGTTTGGCTATCAGGCGTTGAACTGGCGCTGAGCGATTTTGATAATGTCGATTATTTGCCGAATAGGATTTTACTGTGTGGTGGCGGATCTAGCTTGCAAAAAATTACTGAAGCTCTAAAAACTCGACGCTGGCCAGAAGACCTGCCTTTTACTAAGAAGCCAGTAGTTCAATATATCAATCCAAGTGATATTACAGGGATAATTGATGAAACTGGAGATATTAGCGATCACACATTTGTAACTGCAATGGGCTTGTTGCGAGTTGGATATGATACAATTATCGGTAGTCAAGACGGTAATAGTTTAGTTGAAAAAGTAAATAGGTTATTAAAGATTTAAAATGAATAAAGACGTTATTTATATCGATGTAGAAGACGACATTACGACGATAATTAGTAAGATTAAGGCGTCGAAAGAGAGAATTATTGCGTTGGTGCCGCCTCGAAGAATTGACGTTTTACAGAGTGCCGTCAATATTCGATTACTGGCTCGGGCGGCAACTTCGGCGGATAAGAGAATTGTATTAATCACGAATGATTCGGTTTTGGCTGGATTGGCGGCAACGGCAAAAATTCCTATTGCAAAAACACTTCAGAGCAAGCCGGAAATTGCGGAGATTCCAGTTCTGAAAGTTGATGACGACAATGATGTGATTGATGGCGGCAAGCTGGCAGTTGGAGATATGGCGGATTCCGCGAAAAGATCAAAGAAATCTGATGAAGATTCTGTTGTAGATAATGCTATAGCTGACGCAAACAAGAAGGAATCTAAGGGATTAGACTCTCTGAAAAAGATGGTTAAAAAACCGAAAGTCCCTGATTTTAATACATTTCGTAAAAAGCTCTTATTGGTAGGCGGCGGAGCCTTGCTTTTGATCGTATTTTTGGTTTGGGCAATTTGGTTTGCTCCACATGCCACGGTCATTATTTCAGCAAAGACTACTAGTATGACAGTCAGTGATACCGTCAGCTTGAATGAAACAGCCACTACAAGCGCGAAATCTAATGTCATTAAGTCTGTGAAAAAGGAGCTGGCTAAAGAGGTTAGTGTTGAATTTTCTGCTACGGGCAAGAAGAATGTCGGAGAAAAAGCTACCGGAGTGGTTGTCTTCAGTAATTCGTCGTCAAGTAGTGTGACTATTTCAGCTGGCACAATCTTGAAAAATAGTGGGCTATCTTATACTTTGAATTCTTCTGTGACTATCCCAGGTGCTACGTTGGGTTGGAGCTGTCCAGGATATAAATGTCCGGGATCTGCTTCTGGGTCTATTACCGCCAGTGAGGGCGGGGCTCAGTATAATGCAGCAACTGGCAGTATGAGTATTTCGGTTGATGATATTTCTGCGTCGCTACGGTCTGCTACTAGCGGCGGCACTGATAAAACTGCGACGGTTGTGACGGCTAGTGATATAGAATCGGCAAAAAGCAAGCTGAGCGAAAAGAAGATTGATGGATTAAAAGAGCAGTTGTTGTCATCATTCGGCGATTCGGCAACGGTTATAACAGAAAGCTATGTTGAAAATCGATCAGATCCTAGCTCGAGCGTGGCCGTGGATGGCGAGGCGACTGGAGCTGTAACTCTGAAATCTACAATTACCGCCAGCGCGTTGGCTATTGATAAGAGTGAGCTAAAAAACTTCGTGGAAGCAAAACTTAAAGAGGAGATTTCTGGTAAGAAGTCGCAGAGAATTTATGACAATGGAGTAAGCAAGGTTACGTTCTCGCAATTTTCTAGGGCGCATAATACACAGACTGTGCGCTTAACTACGAATAGCAAGGTTGGTCCAGATGTTAAAGAGGCGAACGTAAAGGATCAAGCCAAAGGCAAGAGCTACGGAGAAGTTCAGTCTGCTATTGAATCTATCGAAGGTGTTGAGGATGTCGATGTTAAATTCTCGCCATTCTGGGTTAAATCTGTTCCGAAAGATATCAATAAAATTAATGTCGAATTTAAGATAAAAGATGTCAAGTAAAAATTTTTTAGCGCTAGATGTTGGATCTCGGCGAATTGGTTTGGCTATGGCGGATTCGCAAGTGAAAATTGCCGTGCCGTTTGGTTGGTTGGAAAATAATGAAAATATTGTCCAGGAAATAACAGAGCTAGTATTGAGGCATGATATCGATACGATCGTAGTGGGCTATCCACGAAATCAATCCGGTGAACCAACGAAGCAGACGAAATTTGTAGAAGAATTTGTTAAGCAATTTGAAGACATTGAGCTTGATACGGAGATTGTTTTTCAAGACGAATCTTTAACAAGTGTGCAGGCTGAGCAGAGATTGGGGAATAAAATTAAAGATAAGGGCGAGATTGATGCGGAGGCTGCTAGTATAATTTTGCAAGATTTTTTGGAGGAGAACTATGAAAATTCGTAAACGACGTATTTGGCTATTAGTGTTGTCAATAGTTGTGGCTATCGCTGGAATCGGCGCCCTTGGGGCAACGGTGTGGTATAAGCAGATGCTTGCTCCTGTCGACGTAAATAGTCAGCAAGCTTTCAGAATTAATATTAAAGAAGGCATGGGGTCTAGTGATATCGCCAAAACTCTAGAGGATAATAAGATTATCAAAAACTCTTTAGCGTTTTCTATTTACACAAGACTCCATAACTCAGCGAGCAAATTTAAGGCTGGCGTTTATTCTGTAAAAGCTTCACAATCCGTCGATGAGATAATTAATCATTTGACTAGCGGTAAAACTGATGAGATTGCTATAACATTTTATCCTGGATCGACTTTGAATAAAAAAATGAAGAATTCTGACGGCAGAGAAGTTGAGTCCGTGTTGCTTAAGGCGGGATTCTCGGATGATCAGATAAAAAAGGCATTTGCCGCTAAGTATGACAGTCCAGTTTTTGCGGGTAGACCGGAAAATGCTGGGCTTGAAGGGTACATTTACGGTGAAACATTCTATATTTCCCCAGACGAAACTGCAGAACAGGTTTTACAGCGCTCAATTGATCATTTGGAGAAAATTGTTAAGAAATATAATTTGAAGGAGAAATTTAAAGCTCGTGGGCTGACCTTATATCAAGGGATAACATTGGCGTCGATTATTCAGCGCGAATCGATTGGCTGTGGGTCTGGCGCGGAAACTTGCGAGGATCAGCGTAAGATTGCTAGTGTATTTTACAACCGCCTGAAAGCCAATATGCCGTTGGGCTCTGATGTAACATATCAATATATTGCTGACAAAACAGGGGTGGAGCGCTCGCCGAACCTTAAATCGCCATATAATACACGCATTCAAAAAGGCTTAACTCCTGGACCAATCGCTTCGCCTAGTTTGAGCGCGTTGAATGCCGCTGCTGACCCGATAAACTCTGATTATCTATATTTTCTGAGCGGCGACAATGATATTACGTATTTTGCAAAAACCAACGAAGAGCACGAGTCTAATGTCAAGGCTCACTGTCAAAAGAAGTGTCAGATTTCTTGACAAAAACGCATTTTATAAAATTTATTGACTTTATTGTCAATGTTGTGTAAAATAGATGTTAGATCATTTGTCTAATTTATCAATAGGGGGTGAATTACGATAAATGACCTGCCAAAATTGTCGCTACGGATATAGCAAAACTAATGTAGAATAATAATAATCAATTAGGTCGACAACGTATCCTGTTCTATTGCGAGAAGAAAGACAATTTGGTAGAGGTGCTAGTGGTAACATTGGCGCAAGGAGAACGATTATTCGTAACCATTTTACATCTCTTCGGAGTAAAAAACGTAAACTGCAATCATTTGCAATCTACGGTGGAATATTTTTATTGACTATATCATTTTTGATCTATGGCAATAGCGGTAGCAACGTATCCGCTGAAAGATCAAAAACTTTGGCATCATCTGAAACTACTGGTGTTTCATCGGTATCTAAGTCTGCTAAGTCTAAAACAGCTTCAGTAGATGAATTAACGGCGGCTAATGCTGTGACTAACTTGGCAGAAACGGCAGAATTGCCTTCGGCTGGTGACTTGCGCGAATCTGAAACCTCACTAACAATTAAGAAGAATCTTTCTCAGAATGATGCAGAAGTTATAACAAAACCCGACATTGTTAAGCCAGACACTTCGGCGGCGCGTGGTATTTCATCTTACGTAACCAAAGAGGGTGACACGATGGAGTCTATTGCTAAGAAGTTTAAGATTTCATCTCAGACGCTTCGTTGGGCTAATAATACAACTTCGGACGCTGTAGAGCCAAATAAGACTCTGGTCGTGCCTCTTGTTGACGGTGTTGTTTATACTATTAAAGACGGCGATACTGCCCAATCTCTGGCGGAAAAGTATAAGACAAGTGCTGAACGCGTCGTTCTGTATAATGACATTGATGATGGTGCGAAGTTGTCTACTGGCTCTAGGATTGTGTTGCCTGGAGGTGAGCTTCCAGAAAATGAGCGACCTGGTTATGTTGCTCCACGAAGTAGGTCTTATGGTAACCGATATTCTTCTTCGGCATCATCTACTACTACGAGCGCGAGTCGAAGCTGGTTGACTGCTTCTGTCGGTAACCGCTATGCAGCAGGTAACTGTACATGGTATGCGTACGAGCGTCGTTTGCAGCTTGGTCGTCCAATTGGTAGTTTCTGGGGTCATGCTAAGGCTTGGAGTGCTAGTGCTCGTGCTGCTGGGCTCGTGGTTAACAATGTTCCAGCGCCGGGTGCTATTATACAGAATGTTTGGGGTGGCTATGGCTATGGACACGTCGGTATCGTGGAACGAGTAGATGGTCAGAATATCTATGTTTCAGATATGAATTATGCGGGTTATAATATTATCTCTTCTCGCATCGTACCGCTTGCTGAGGCTGGTCGCTATAACTTCATTCACTAAAATTTAAAATGACACCAGTGTAACACCCCGTCGACTGATGGGGTGCTTTTTGGTATACTAAAGATATGTTTGTAGATATTGCAAAAGTTTTAGTGCGCGCCGGTAGGGGCGGCAATGGTGTAGTCAGTTTTCGTCATGAGAAATATGTTGATAAGGGTGGTCCTGATGGCGGTGATGGCGGTCGTGGCGGTGATATTGTTTTTTTGGCGACGAAAGATCTTAACACGCTTTTAAATTTTAGATATAAGCCAGAACTTAAAGCCGAAAAGGGTGGTGATGGCGGAAAACGTAATAAACGAGGAAAAAGTGGTGCGCCGCTAATTGTTAAGGTGCCAATGGGTACTCTGGTGAAGCGCGACGGCATGGTGATCGCAGATTTGACCGAAGACCAACAGCAAGTGGTGGTGGCTCGCGGGGGAGATGGCGGATTTGGAAATGCACACTTTACATCTAGTACGCGCCAAACACCTAAAATTGCTGAACTTGGCGAGGCTGGCGAGGAATTCGAGGCAGAGTTGGAATTGAAATTATTGGCTGACGTCGGTTTGGTTGGCTTTCCGAACGCTGGTAAGTCGACGTTCCTAAGTGTAGTTTCTAATGCGCGTCCGGAGATTGCCAATTACGAATTTACGACTTTGACGCCTAATTTGGGAGTGGCTGATGTTGACGATGGGTCGATCTTGATTGCTGATATTCCGGGGTTGATTGAAGGTGCGTCAGAAGGTAAAGGTTTGGGTGACCAATTTTTGCGTCATGTCGAGCGAACGGCTGTGCTGCTTCATATGATTGATGTATATAGCGATGACCCGGCAGAGAAATATCAGGCAATTCGTCGGGAACTGGAAAAATATTCTGAATCATTGGCGGAGCGTCCAGAGATAATAGCGCTGACCAAATGCGAAGGTTTGGATGATGAGATTATTGCTATGCAGTCGACTGCCCTTCAAAAAGTAGCTAATGGCGCGCCGGTCGTGGCAATTTCTTCCCAGACGCACGACGGAGTGACTGAGCTTCTGCGAATGTTGCGCGATGAAGTTGCTAGGTATCGAGAGCGTGAAGCTGAGATTGTTGATGAAAAAGAGGAAGATTTGCCGACAATTTCGTTGGACGATCAGGTTATTTCTGACGCTTGGTCTGTAAGGCGAGTTTCTGGTGCTGAGTCTAATGAGACTGACGACGAAGATGAGAATATTGAGTTTATTGTTGCGGGCGCTAAGATTGAAAAATTTGCTCGTCGAACTAACTTTGACCAATTCGAATCTGTTAATCGCTTGCGAGATATTATGCGAAAAATGGGAATTACTCACGAATTGTTGCGTCAAGGAGCGATTGGTGAAAGTCTGATTCAGATTGGCGAATCTATGCCATTTACATTGGTCGAGCAATAGATTTTGCTGGTATAAATTAGCGTGAGCTTGATGGTATAATATAAATATGGCGCAAACATTTTTCTTCTACGATCTTGAAACTAGCGGTCTTAATCCTCGACAAGATCGAATTATGCAATTTGCCGGTCAACGAACCGATATGGATTTGCAGCCAATTGGTGAACCGTATAATATCCTCGTGACACTAAATGACGATACGCTGCCGAGTCCTGATGCGTTGATGGTGACGGGCATAACGCCGCAAAAAACTGTCGAAGAGGGTTACACTGAGGCTCAATTTGCGCGTATGCTAAGCGAGGAAATATTTACGCCTGATACGATTGCTGTTGGATTTAATAATATCCGTTTTGACGACGAGTTTATTCGTCATTTGTTTTGGCGGAATTTTTACGATCCATATGAGTGGACTTGGAAAGACGGTCGATCCAGATGGGATTTGTTGGATGTGGTGCGCTTAACCAGGGCACTTCGACCTGAGGGAATTGAGTGGCCAATTGACGATAAAGGCGAGCCGAGCAACCGCTTGGAGCTCATCACGAAAGCTAACGGGATAGAGCACGAGAACGCGCATGATGCGCTAGCGGACGTGACCGCGTTGATTGCTGTGACTAAATTGATTAAGCAGAATCAGCCACAAATGTACGACTATTTGCTGAAAATGCGCGACAAGAAATTGGTTCAGAAACTGGCGAATGTCGATGATAAAAAACCTTTTGTTTATGCGAGTGGTCGTTATGATAAAGAATTCGCCAAAACGACCGTGGCTTTTCCGCTAACCACGAGTCGAAATGGTGGCGTGATTGTTTATGATTTGCGTTATGATCCGACGCCGTTTGTTGATCTGAGCGTTGAGGAATTGTCGGCGAAGATATTTGCAACATGGGAAGAAAGGCAAGCCGAAGATTTCGTTAAATTACCAGTTAAGGAATTGCAATATAATCGCTGCCCGGCAGTTTCGCCGCTTGGTGTGTTGACTCAAGGTGATGGCTGGAAGAAGATTTCTCTGGATGCAGAAACTGTACAGAAGCACCAAGATATTTTACTTTCTCATCCAGATTTTGCCGAAAGGCTGCGTAGTATATTTGAAAATAAGCCAGAGTTTAAGAAAATGACCGACCCGGAAGCGCAATTATACGATGGGTTTTTGGATAATAGCGATCGAGTTCGCATTGAAGCTGTGCGTAATGCTGACGAGCGCGAATTGGCTGACTTTCATCCGGATTTTCAGGATGAGCGATTGTCGCCACTATTATTGCATTATAAGGCGCGAAGTTTCCCTAATTTGCTTAGTGAAGATGAGTTACGACAATGGGAAGAATGGCGAACCGGACATTTACAGGCGCAAATGCCGCAATTTATGAAATCTCTGCAGCGATTGGCACCTAGCGCGACTGATGAACAACAGTTTATTTTGCAAGAATTGCAATTATGGCTAGAATCAGTCTTGCCTTCTGTTGACGCCTGAAATGTGGTTATGCTAAAATTGAAACAATTAGATAAAAAAGTGGAATATTAATTAGGCAATTTAATTTAAGGAGGGTGGCTCTGATGTCATTTAAGAGTAGGGGTCATAAACTATATGTAAGTGTGATGGTGTTTATTTCCATGTTTGCACTTTCTTTGTCTGCAATATTAGCACCGTTAGTCAGGGCGGAAGATGCACCGCTGTATACTTGGAGGGATATAACCATACCTGGACATGGGGATATTTCGGAGTCGCGTGTTAGTCCGGACGGATCAAGGCTTTTTGTCTTGCGTAGAGATTTAGCTAGTGGTAGTGTTAACCTTCTGGTCTCTGCGAATGATGGCGCAAGCTGGAGTACTTTCGCTGCGCCAGAGGGTGCGAATGGACTACTAGTTAGCTCCGATGGCTCTAAGTTGGTCGTAAAGGGGAAATATGGTGAAAATGCCATCTATGTTTCTACTGATGGTGGTCGAACTTGGGTTAAGCGTAATTCGTTCGTTCCTGATACTGCGCGTGTATTGATGAGCCCAGACGGCTCCACGCTGGTCACATACTGGGAACACAGTCTCTATAATGATCCTATGGCAGTATCTACTGATGACGGCAATACTTGGGTTCCAAAGGGAGATGAATATCCCGACTATGTCTTTAATGGCGGAAAGATGGCTCGCCGGAGTAATGACGGTACATTACGACAATCTACCGACTATGGCATGACTTGGTCTACGATTGGACATTCTGTTGATCGTACCAGCTTTAGTCCTGACGGTAAAGGCGTGTTTGACGGTTTTCGCACGTCTATAGACAGCGGTGCCAACTGGATTTATCTGCCCGAGTATCCTATAAACGACATACGCGATGTCGTGTTGAGTGGTATTAGTAACGACGGTAAAAAACTATTTGCTACATTTGATGGCACCCCAACTGTACCGGTTTTTGTATCTTCAGATGGAGGTAAAACTTGGCAGAAATGGGGTGACGAGAGGGTTTCTTTCTCATCAGTTTCTATGTCTGCTGATGGTTCTAGAGTATTCGCAACATCACAATTTACAGATCCAGATTATAAGTCCGTCTATCGCCTAGCAATTCTACCAAGGCCTCAGCCTGTAACTCCCGGTGGTACTGGTGCAGGCGGAACTATCATTCCATCAACTCTTACCACTCCATCCACAGGCTCTTCGTCTTCGGGTGCTTCAGCCACTGCATCATCATCCACTTCCAGTAAAAAACCAGAAAAATCATCATCAAACCTTGCCGAAACAGGAAACTCTATTTGGCTAGTTAGTGGGTTAGCTGTTATCGCCGTTGTAGCTGGCGGATTAGCGCTAAGAAAACGACCGTAAAATTAAGTCATAGATGGAGCGAGCTTTTGTGCTTCGACTTCATGATCAGGCTTGCCCTTTTTCGTACTGGAAAGTAGATAAATTGACAATAAAATAAGTTCGCTTTTTTGGTTTGGTGTAAAATAGCGGATTTTTCTGTTGATTCGTCGTTGCGCGATTTCGCTGGCAATATCAATGAACTTCCAAAACAGGACAGAAAGTGATTCTCTGAGGATGATTGCCAACGGTACGATAATTGCCCAGAAAATAACCATTAAAATTGCGGGCAGGCTGATGTTCGTGAAGGGGATTTTTCCTAGGAAAAAGAAGAAAAAAAGTTGGTCGATCACAAAAGGCGCGAGTAGTATCGCTCCGAGTGTTATAACTAAGTAAATGCCCAGCTTTCTCATAGATCTAACTGTAGCAAATAAGATATTGACTTGCAATCATAAGCGTAATGTGTTTTAACTCTGATTTGCGTCGACGGTTGGACTGGAAAAAATAGTTAAAAACCTGTATAATATAGCGGTTATGACAGAGGTAATTCGTGTTAAAGGTGCTCGTGAGCACAATCTGAAAAATGTAGATATTGAGATTCCGCGAGATCAGCTGGTGGTGATTACGGGTCTTAGTGGGTCTGGGAAATCCAGTTTGGCATTTGACACGATTTATGCCGAGGGTCAGCGCCGTTATATGGAGAGTCTTAATTCGTATGCGCGGCAATTTTTGGGTACGATGGATAAGCCTGATGTTGATTCGATCGAAGGGCTTAGTCCAGCGATTTCAATTGATCAGAAGTCGACCAGCCGCAATCCGCGTTCGACCGTGGCTACGGTTACGGAAATTTATGATTATCTGAGGCTTTTGTTCGCGCGAATTGGCGTGCCGCATTGTCCGATTTGTGGCAATGAAGTGACGCGTCGCACGACTGAGGTGATTATTGACGAGATTCTGCGGCAATTTGTTGATAAGCGAATTCTGTTATTGGCGCCAATTGTTAAAAATAAAAAAGGTGAGTTTGCGCACATTCCAGAGCAATATCAGCGACTTGGTTATGCCAGGGTTCGCGTGGACGGCGTGGTGTACGCGCTGGATGAATTTCCAGAGCTGCAAAAAAGCTACAAGCATAACATCGAGCTGGTTGTTGATAGGTTGGCGTTGACGGCGGAAATGCGATCTCGACTAAGTCAGAGCGTCGAGCAGGCACTAGATTTGGGTCAGGGAGTTATCGAGGTTTTGGATGCGGATAATGATGAAGTGAAGACATTTTCGCAGAGATACGCTTGTGTTGATCATCCTGATGTCGATATCCCAGAGCTGGAGCCGCGACTGTTTAGCTTTAACGCGCCGCAGGGAGCTTGTCCTGTGTGTACAGGTTTGGGGTCGAGGTTGGAGGTTGATCCAGAATTGGTCTTTAATAACAATTTGACAATTTCCGAAGGCGCAATTCGACCGTATAATCGAATGAATTCTGACGCTTGGAATATGAAGCGATTGGCGTCTGTTGCTGAAGCTCACGGATTTAGCTTGAAAGTTCCCGTAGGCAAGCTTTCTGATGATGTTAAACATAAAATATTATACGGAACTGGCGACCAAAAATATCGCGTTGATTTGGGTGGCGGTCGACATTACGATACGACTTATGAGGGTGTTATTCCTAATCTGGAGCGACGCTGGAAAGAAACTGATAGCGATTTTATGCGACGAGATATTGAGCGATTTATGCGCGAGAGGGATTGTTATGCTTGTAAAGGTGCGCGCCTGAAACCTGTGGTTTTGGCGGTGACGGTTCATGAATTGAATATCGTCGACGTGTGCGATTTGAGTGTCGACGACGCGTTGGATTTGTTTGATAATAAGCTTCAATTGACTGAACAGGAAATGACGATTGCTCGCTTGATTGTGAAGGAAATTAAATCTCGTTTGGCGTTTATGAGCAATGTTGGGCTGAACTATTTGGAACTAAGTCGAGCGGCTAACACATTGAGTGGTGGCGAGGCGCAGCGAATCCGCTTGGCGACGCAAATTGGCGCTGGACTTCAGGGCGTGCTTTATGTCCTGGATGAGCCGTCAATTGGACTTCATCAACGTGATAACGATAAACTGATTGATATGCTGAAGCGCCTTCGTGATTTGGGCAATTCTGTGCTGGTGGTTGAGCACGACGAGGACACGATTCGTCAGAGTGATTTTCTGGTTGATATGGGACCGGGAGCTGGTGTGAATGGCGGTCAAGTAGTGGCAATGGGGACGCCTGGAGTTGTTGCGAAAAATGAGAACAGTATAACGGGTCGCTATTTATCTGGGGCGGAAAAAATTGCCGTTCCGAAAAAGCGTCGCAAAGTTGTGAAAGATAGAAAGTTGATTGTTCGTGGCGCTCGCGAAAATAATCTTAAGAACATTGACGTGGAGTTTCCTTTGGGGTTGATGACTGTAGTGTCTGGCGTTTCTGGTAGCGGAAAGTCGACGCTGGTGAATGACATTGTGGCGCGAGAATTAGCGGCAGAGCTGAATCGCGCAACGACAGCGCCAGGGCTGCACGACGCTATAGAAGGTGTGAATTTGCTTGATAAGACGATCGTCATAGATCAGTCGCCAATTGGTCGAACGCCACGCTCTAATCCAGCAACATATACTGGGATTTTTACGCCGATTCGCGAACTTTTTGCCAGCACGCCCGAGGCTAACGTTCGAGGCTACAAATCTGGACGATTTAGTTTTAACGTTAAAGGTGGCCGCTGCGAAAATTGCCAGGGTGATGGTGTGATAAAAATTGAAATGCACTTTTTGCCAGACGTTTACGTTCAATGTGACGAGTGTCACGGCAAACGTTATAATCGCGAGGCGCTGGAGATTAAGTATAAGGACAAGACGATTGCTGATGTTCTGGATATGACGATTGATCAAGCGGCGGAGTTTTTTGACAGCGTGCCGAATATTGCGCGGAAATTACAGACGTTGGTCGAGGTTGGGCTTGGCTATATTAAACTTGGTCAGCCAGCAACTACTTTTTCAGGGGGTGAGGCGCAGCGAATTAAATTGGCAACAGAGCTCTCCAAGCGTTCCACTGGAAAAACTATGTACATTCTGGACGAGCCGACCACTGGGCTTCATTCTGCTGACGTAAAACGACTGTTGGGGATTTTACAACAATTGGTTGAAGGCGGCAATAGCATGATTATCATTGAGCACAATTTGGACGTCATAAAGTCGGCTGACTGGATAATTGATATGGGTCCAGAGGGCGGAATTGGTGGTGGTACGGTTGTGGCTTGCGGTACGCCTGAAGATATCGCCAAAGTGCCAAATTCGTTCACTGGCAAGTATCTGAAAAAGATGCTTTAAGACTACTTTTTACGCTTGGTTTTCGAGAGGAGAATTGACAATTGTTTTCTTAGCAAAGCGCGAGTATTTGGCTGCTTCAAAGCATGAATAACCATTGGTGAGACAGACAGGAAAATAATGAGGATTGCTGCAACTTCAATATTTACGCCTGCTTTGGTCAAAAACTCGCCAGCATAGAAACCTAGATAAACGAATGCTGACGACCAAAGAAATCCACCGATAAGATTGAAGGTTAAGAATGTTTTATAGTGCATTTTACTGGCGCCGGCAACGATTGGGGCGAAAGTTCTTACAATTGGTACAAATCGAGCCAGGACGATTGTTGCTGAGCCGTGCTTATCATAAAACTTTTCTGTTTGCTCTAAATATTTTTTCTTGAAGAATCGGGAATTTTCTTTTTCAAACAACTTGCGCCCAACTTTGTGGCCAAAACTATAGCCAACACTGTCGCCCAGCACTGCCGCCGCAAAAACCAAAAGCGCAAAAATGTGAATATCGATGTGTAAGATGTTCTGCTGAACCATATATCCAGCAGTGAAAAGCAGACTGTCGCCGGGCAAGACGAAGCCGATTAGTAGACCGGATTCTGCGAAAATTACTGATAAAATTGCCAATACGCCGAAGCTAGTTATCAAGTGAATAAAAGATTCCATGCCTTAATTATAGCATGATTGGCGTATGCAGATTGGGCTATTCTTCAATAAATCCGCCAGATTGTCGTGCCCATAATTTTGCGTAAACACCACGCTTTTTATTGATGAGTTCGTCGTGTGATCCATCCTCGACAATTTTTCCATCCTTCAGGACAATTATACGATCCAACTTAGCAATTGTAGACAAACGATGGGCAATGACAATTGAAGTTCGATTCTTCATCAACGTTTCCAAGGATTTTTGGATCAATGCTTCTGACTCGGAATCTAGCGCTGAAGTCGCCTCGTCGAGGACTAGAATTGGCGCATCTTTTAGAATTGCTCTAGCAATTGCAACTCGTTGTCGCTGTCCGCCAGATAATTTAATTCCGCGCTCGCCAACCATTGTGTCAAAACCGTCTTTAAGTCCAACGATAAAATCGTAAGCGCCAGCTTTTTTGGCAGCTTCTTCAATTTCTGCGTCCGTTGCATCAGGTCGACCGTAAGCGATGTTTTCGCGTACGGAGCGGTGGAATAGTAATGGCTCTTGCGGTACGTAAGCGATTTTTGCGCGCAGGCTTGCTTGGGTGACTTCGGAAATATCTTGTCCGTCGATGGTAATTTTTCCTGAGTCAATATCAGCAAAACGCAATAGCAATTTAGTGAGCGTAGTTTTTCCAGAACCGCTCGCTCCAACCAAACCTATTTTTTCGCCTGGCTTAATATCCAGAGAAAAGTCGTGAAATAGAGTGTCGCCTTGACCCTCGTCGTGCGTGAAAGTTATTTTATCCATAAAAATTTCGCCACTTGTGACTTCCAGTTTTGAATCGCTTTTATCAATCAATGTCGTTGGCGTTTGTAAGATTTCTACCATATCATTTGCGTTACCGATAATTCGGTTGTAATTGCGCATAATTCCATTCATGTTCCACAATTCATGTGCGACACTTCCAGTGTAGGTGATAATAAGATAAACAGACGCCACTGATACCAAATTATTCTGAGCTGCGTACACTGCGAAGGCGATTGCTCCAATTTTAATAACCATGTTGATTGACGAATATACAGTGCTGACTTTTAAGAATCCGTGCATTACGCCGAGGCTTGAGTTTCGCCAAGAGTTGACGGTTTTTGCGAAAAATTTCTGTTCCGTAGCTTCGGCGCCGGACGACTTGACTGCTAGGACGTTTGAGATTACATCGGCTAATTGACCGTTTAATTTGTTGCTGGCTTTGGCTTCTTTTTTTGTCAATTTCGCCATTGGCTTGGATCCGTAATAGACGACGATGCTGAAAACAATTGAGAAGATGAGCAAGAATAACGCGTATTGCCAGAGGAGAGTTGATAGGACAATTATCGAACCGACCAGTGAAACAACTAGCGGCAAAACCGACCAAATTATCGTGTCCCAAAAACTTTCTACCGCGCCGACTAATTTATTTGTTTGGCTAACGAGCGACCCGCCGAATTTATTTGAGTGAAAGAATAATGTTTGGTTGGTCAATTTACTGAAGCATTGAGCGTACAGATCTCGCTGCATGGCGGTTTCAAATGTCCAGGCAAGATATAAGACTAATCGCCAGCCGATGACGCTAGACCATAATTCGCTGACGCCGTATAAAGCAATTAATATCCATAGATTTTTTGCGTTGTGCAGTTGATTGTGTTGGATAATACTAAGAAGTTGGGCAATTATGAGTGGACCGACAAAAATAGTAAACACGAGAGTCAACATTGCAAAAAATATTGCCAAGTTTCGACGGTGTTTGTATGGTTCTGACGTCTTCCAGAATAGACGAAATATTTCTTTGCTGTTCGGTTTGTTTTTCAAATCAATTCCTTTCGATGATAAATTAATATTTATAAGCTGCGCAGAAAACTGAGCGTTCTTAATTATTCAAAATGTATATTAGAGGAACTCGCCGTCGGGAGTTCATAGACTTTGACTATTATATGGAATATATAGGTATAAGTCAATTTATATAGCAAAGTCCTTGTCTATTTATTGTAAATGCTTTACAATAGGAACATGACGCAAATTGTTAGGCGATCAACAAAACACATGAATGATGTGATGGCGATTTTAAAGAGCAAGCATCACGCGACGAATGCGGAAATTGCTCAGGAATTGCGGAATACTCATCCTGAAGTCAGCGACACGACGGTGCATCGAATAACTCAGCGCCTGTGTGGCGACGGGATGATTGGTTTGGCGCCATCGACCAAAAAGGGTTGCTTGCGATATGATATTCGTAAGGACGATCACGATCATTTTGTGTGTAGTGACTGCGATGGTTTGATGGATATTAAAATTGCCGATGAGATGAGAAAGCAAATTGCGCATGAAATTAGCGATTGCTATATTGACGGCCCGTTGGTTGTGACGGGAGTTTGTAAAAAATGCCAAAAAAGGAGGAAATAATGGCTTTACATGAAATTACAACAAAGCAAGAATTCGAAGATAAGGTGCTAAAAAGCGACGGTCCTGTACTAGTTGATTTTTGGGCGCCGTGGTGTCCGCCATGCCGTGCAATGGCTCCGCTTTTGCATCAAATTGCCGAAGAAACAGAGTTTGATATTGTTAAGGTTGACACTGAAGCAAGTCAGGAAAATGCGCAATTGGCTATGGAATACCGCGTGCAGGGAATTCCAAACATGAAGATTTTTGTTGGCGGCGAGGAAGTTGCCGAAATGATTGGCATGAAGCCAAAGCAGGCATTGATTGACGCTTTGGAAAAAGCTGCGAAATAGAAAAATAGAAGGGGGATTTATGAAGGGTTTTAGTGGAAATATCGAAGAGCTTACATCGGCAAATAATAATTTTCGTCAAGTTCTATATACTGCCAGGCATTGTCAATTGGTGTTGATGAGCCTGCCCGTTGGCGGGGAAATTGGTTCGGAGATTCACGAGGAGAATGATCAATTTTTCAGATTTGAGTCTGGCGAAGGTAAGGTTTTGATTGATGACAATGAATATGCTGTTTCTGATGGTAGTGCGATTATTGTGCCGGCGGGCGCTGAGCATAATGTGATAAATACCGGCGAGGAGCTACTTAAGCTTTATACTATTTATAGTCCAGCACATCATAAAGATGGAATCGTTCGGGCGACTCGCGAAGAAGCGGAGGCTAACGAAGAAGATTTTGACGGTGTAACTACAGAATAAACTGGCGCCAAAGGAGAAAGTCTCTACTAATTATGTCTCACAAAGGATCGATAGTTGGCGAGATGTTCAGCTCATTCGGGCGGGCAATTTTTCGTGGAATTGCGTGTGTCGTATCGCTAATTTTTAGGATTATACCGAAGAAGGACCGCGTACGGGTGATTGTTTATCGTGATGATGGTAAGATTTTATTAGTTAGAAGCCGCTTTAGTCGTCAAGAATGGGCTTTGCCAGGAGGCGGGGTGAAATATAATGAGAGTTATGAGCAGGCTGCCGTTAGAGAAGTCTTGGAAGAAATTGGATTAAAGATATATAATCTGCGATATCTCGGAAAAGCTAATTCTCATGAATCATATGTCAAATTTTCAGTTCGAGTTTTTGCGGCGCACGCGTCTGATTATGACATAAAATGCAACTTTGAAATAATGGAAGCCCAGTGGCTTAATATGAATTATCTTCCTGAAGAATATTGCGCTTTGTATACTAATAAGCGTCAGTAGGCGACTCTGTTTTTATGTATAATATGAGTATGAACGATCGACAAATTGCCCAGCTTGAAATAGTAAAGACTAAAGTTCGGCAGTTACTGGGCGGCGACACTTCGGGACATGCTGATGATCATGTCGAGCGAGTGGCGTTGCTAGCAGAGCGTTTCGCTAACGAATGTAGCGAATCGGTGAATCTGCAAGAGGTGCTGTTGACGGCTTGGCTTCATGATGTCGATGATTATAAATTAGTCGGTAAAACGCAGGCGGAAAAATTGACTAACGCGGTAAATATTATGGAGCAGGCAGAGATAGCTGATGATTTAAGTCAGGTTGTGCTGGAAAATATTGCGGCGATTGGTTATAGCAAACGGCTGAACGGCAAGCAGCCGCAGCGGCTGGCGGGGAAATTGGCGTCTGACGCTGATATGTGTGATGCTATTGGTGCGGTCGGCATTGAGCGGGCGTTGACTTATGCTTGTCATCACGGCGGTCGGATTTTTGATCCTAAAGTCTGGCCGAATGTCAATCTGGCGGCGCACGAATATAACACCGACGGCAATACGCATGATACTGACGGATTCATTAATCACTTCTTTGAGAAGCTGTTGAAATTGAAAGGTTTGATGTTGACTGAACCAGGACGAATAGAAGCAGAAAATCGTCATCAAATTATGGTTGATTTTCTTCGCGCCTATTTTTACGAAAAGAATGCGTCTGACTGGAGTGAGTTTTTGGAGGAATATTTACGTAGCGTCGAATAAGTATTGAAGAATGGTTAGCTTTCGCTTTTTATTGATCTGATCAATGATTTGTAGTTATATGAAATTATGACAAAGTATAAAATTGAACGGATTTATGAGTCGACCGCGTCGGACGATAGTTATCGTGTGCTGGTCGATCGATTGTGGCCGCGCGGGATTAGTAAAGAGCGAGCTGCATTGAACGAGTGGAATAAAGAAATTGCCCCGACCGATGAATTACGCAAATGGTTTAATCACGATCCAGAAAAATTCCCGGAATTTTCTCGTCGTTATATGAAGGAGCTGGATAATAATCCTGCGGCTGCCGAGGCGAAGAATAATTGGAGCAAACAATCTGCAGTTACGCTGTTATATGGCGCCAAAGATACGGAACATAATCAGGCAATAGTTCTCAAAAAGTGGTTGGAAGATTAGGTCAATCGCTAGGAGAATGCTTGCATAATTGCCGTATTTAGATTGTAATATATTTAATGAATCAAGCACTGCAAGCCAAGCTAAAAACTTTGCCGCGAACGCCCGGTGTTTATTTTCATAAGTCGGCGAGCGGCGAGGTAATTTATGTTGGTAAGGCGGCGGTTCTTAAAAATCGCGTACGTCAGTATTTTCAAGATTCACGCGGGCGAGATAATAAAACTATGGCGCTGGTGGCGGAGATTTTCGATACTGATTGGATTGAAACTGAGAGTGAGGTTGATGCGCTATTTTTGGAAAGCGAGATGATCAAGCGGTATATGCCGCGATACAACGTTCTGCTGCGTGATGACAAATCTCAGATGTATGTTCGGATTGATATGAAAAGCGATTGGCCGACGGTCAGTTTTACGCGGAATCCTGCCGATGATGGTGCGGATTATTTTGGTCCATTTTACAATGGTTTTGCGTTAAAAAAGGCATTGCGCTATTTGAGGCGAATTTTTCCGTATCTTACTCATCAAAGGCGTCCCGGGCAATCAAAGTTGGATGAGGATTTGGGTTTAAGTCCGAAGATAAGTGATGGTTCGGACGCGTATAAAGCTGGTTTGCGTAAATTGATAAGTTATATCAAGGGAAATCGCAAGGCTATTGCCGTGGAGTTGGAGCGTGATATGAAAACGGCTGCGGGGCTTCATGATTTTGAGCGGGCGGCGAGTCTGAGGAATAAGTTGCGCGCCATGCAAGAGCTTCAGCGGCGCGTTATGTTTGGTGACAAGGAATTTTTAGATATTTCAAAAGATAAGGCGCTGGCTGATTTAGCAAAACTACTTGGCTTAAAAAATATTCCAGTGCGAATTGAGGGCTATGATATTTCGCATATGAGCGGACGTCAAGTCGTGGCGAGTATGGTGGTCTTTACGAATGGTGCGAGTGATCGTGCGGAATACCGCAAATTTAAGGTGAGCGAAAAAAACGACGATACTGGAAATATGTATGAGGTGATTTTTAGGCGACTTGGCGAGCGAAATATCAAAAGCTGGGGTTATCCAGATTTGTTGTTGATTGATGGCGGAAAAGGTCAACTTTCGGCGGCGATTAAGGCAAGGGATGAGCGTGGAATTAAATTGCCGATTATTAGCATCGCTAAGCGCGAGGAAGAAATTATTATTCATAAAACTGGCTCGCAAATTGACGTAACGCGCATTGAAGAGTTGCAAAAATCTATTCATCAGGATGTCGCTATTCACGAAGACAATGATGTGTATGTGGTAAATTTGCATCCTGCTCAGCGCAACGCCGGATCTCATTCAAAGAATCTACGAGGCTCTGCTATTGATGACGGCTCCAGTCGGGACAATTTTACAAAAAGTTCTATTGCGACGATAGATATTGTCAAGCTTTTCCAGCGGATTCGTGACGAGTCGCACCGATTTGCTGTGAGCTATCATACAGTGCTGAAGCGTCAAAATCAGACGAAAAACCAGCTGGAAGAAATTCCAGGGATTGGCCCAAAGACACGTGCGAAATTGTTGAGGAAATTTGGCAGTGTGAAAAAAATCATTGAGGCGGATTATGCGGAATTACAGGTGGAAGTTGGTGTGAAAAAGGCGAATTTGATTAAGCGCTTGTCTTAATTTTGGGCGACCAATCGACAATAAAGCATAAATTATATATAATAAGACTAATGAAAAGACAATTTGCAACGTTTTTAATTCGGCTGATTCTTAACTCGGTAGGTATTTGGGTTGCAGTGCGGCTGCTTGGAAATGAAACTCCGGGCGCAACTTCTGCGTGGACGTTTATGATGGCGGGGTTGATATTTTCGGTAGTGAATAGCGTATTGAAGCCAATTGTTACAATTCTAGCTCTGCCAGCAATTCTATTGACCTTAGGGCTGTTTACCTTAATTGTAAATGGTTTTATGGTTTACATTTCATTAGCTTTGGCACCAGGAATTTCTATGACTTTTGCGCATTCAATTATTGCCGGGATTATATTGAGTTTGGTAAACTATATTATAAGTAGCGCGCTGGTTTTGCAGCGGGAAGAAAAGGAGTAATATGTCAATTGATACAATTTTACCGTACGTGACGCTTGGATCTGCCGTACTAATGATTATCGCAATTTTGTTGCAGCAACGAGGCGCAAGCTTGGGCGCAGGATTTGGCTCGTCTGGGGAATTATTCACTACTCGTCGCGGATTTGATAAAAACTTGTTTGACGTAACTATTGTTTTTGCGGTGATTTTTGTGCTATCGATTTTGGCAAGTATGATTTTGCCGGGATTGCAAAAATAGGAGAATAGATTTGAGCTCGGATAATTCGTCATGGAATCGTTTTGCGCGGCTAAAAGTTTCCAGTAAAGATGTCAATAAGCGTCTGCGCAAGATTGAAAAGGGAAGTTTGCGTCATGCGCATAAATTCGTGACATCCAGGTTAGACCGTTTGTCTAATGTGCGACGTCGGGTTTCTGTCTGGATTATTCTAGTATTGGTGATGATTGGCGCCAGTGCGGTGCAGTGGCATATTTCTCGCAATTCTTTCACGACAATGGCGTACACTTCTGGCGGATCATATTCTGAGGGTGTGCTGGGTCCTTTGGAAAACTTAAATCCGATTTTCGCAAAAACCAATGCTGAAAAATCCGCCGCGAAATTGCTATTTTCAAGTTTGTATCGATATGACTCAACGGGCAATATAAAGGCTGACATGGCGGATAGCGTCAGCGTAAACGATAAAGAAACTGAATATACAGTTAAGCTGAAAAAGGGTTTGAAGTGGTCAGACGGACAAGATTTAACGGCGGATGATGTAATTTTTACATTGAAACTATTAGCGAATCCAGAAGTTGGAGCTGAGATATCTGGCTGGAAATCTATAAAATTCGAGAAAGTGTCTGACGATTCGGTGAAGTTTATCTTGCCGTCGTCATATTCGCCGTTTGTCCACGCTTTGACATTCCCGATTATCCCTAAGCATATATTAAAAGATGTTAAACCGTCGAATTTACGTGAACATGATTTTAATAAATCGCCTATATCCAGCGGTCCGTTTGCCTTTAGGTTGCTACAGAACGTAACGAGCGATGGTAGTAAAAAAGTGCTATATTTGCAGTCGAATAGCAATTATTATGGCGGCACGCCTAAGTTGGAGCGATTCCAGTTGTACGCGTATCCGACGCAGGATGATATTGCGAAAAGTTTGCGTACGCGAGAAATTACAGGAACTCCAGAATTGATTTATAACGATCAATCCGCCGAGGTAAAATCTATGTACGCCGCAGAAGCGCATTCTTTGAACAACGGAGTTTACGTGCTGTTTAATAACAATAGTCAGTTCTTGCGATCAAAAGCTGTTCGTCAGGCTTTGTCGCTCAGTGTTGATACGTCTAAATTACGCCAATCTTTGTCATTGTCTACAGAGGAATTATCTGGCCCAACGCTTAACAAATTCCTAGGAAAGAATTCGAATTCGTCTAGTTATGACGTCAAGAAAGCGAAATCTCTACTTGACGCTGAGGGCTGGAAGAATGTAAATAATGTTCGCCAGAAGGGAAATGATAAGTTAAAGCTCAACGTGGTTGTTTTGAAGAATAGTAATTACGAAAAGGTTGCCAGGTACTTGGCTCAAGTTTGGTATGATGAGCTGAATATAGAATCGGATATTAAAGTTGTCGATCCGAACGATGCCACTCAAAATATTCTTCAGACAGTTTTGCAGCCGCGCAATTTTGATGTGTTGGTTTATGAGCTCTCCTTGGGCGGCGACCCCGATGTTTATGCCTATTGGCATTCTTCGCAGGCAACCAATAATGGTTTGAATTTCTCCAATTACAATAATGCGATAGCGGACGATGCTTTGGAAAGCGGCCGATCTAAAATCTCGGCAAAGCAACGCGCTGATCGCTATGCGAAGTTCACTGCCATTTGGCAAGCAGACGCCCCGGCGATTGCCTTGTATCAACCGAAGTTTGACTATATTCATATTCGGAACGTTAAAGCTCTCGACGCAAGCACCGAAGTTGTCAATCCCGTCGATCGCTATGTCGATGTTCAATATTGGGCGACAGAGAAAAAGTCCGTTTACAAAACCCCGTAATCGGGTATAATGGTAAGTGGCTATGCGGGCGTGGCGGAATTGGTAGACGCGCTAGCTTGAGGGGCTAGTGAGCATTGCGCTCGTGGAAGTTCAAGTCTTCTCGCTCGCACCAAACATATTGCAATTATTGGACGAATTGTTTGTGATATGTTTTATAAAATCTGATATAATAAAAGCGGTGGCGCGTTGGCGGAGCGGTTACGCAGAGGTCTGCAAAACCTTTTAGACGAGTTCGACTCTCGTACGTGCCTCCAATTTTTGATAAATAGTCCTGAGTATTGGGCTATTTTTATTTTGCGAAATTGTACAATTTACTTAGCGAATATAGTATAATATAAGTAGTCTGGCGCGCGGGCGTCTGGATTGTATATAAATAAGCGCGAGTGGCGGAATTGGTAGACGCGAGGGACTTAAAATCCCTTGACCAAAAGTCGTGCGGGTTCGATTCCCGCCTTGCGCACCAAAGTTGTAAAGAAAATAATATTGAATAGGAAAGGGACAAGGTAAGAAATGAGTCCATTGGTAATTGTACTTATTGTTACAGTGGTAGTTTTATTAGTACTCGTAGGAGTTGTAATCGGTGCGTACAATGGTTTAGTTGTGTTGCGCAACCGCGTAGAAGAGGCATGGAGTGACATTACTGTTCAGCTAAAGCGCCGAACTGATTTGATTCCAAATTTGGTCAATTCAGTAAAAGGCTACGCTACACACGAAAAAGAAGTGTTTGAGAAGGTCGCAGAAGCTCGTTCAGCAATTATGAATGCCGGCAGCGTGGCTGAAACCGCCAAGGCTGAAAATGCTTTGGAAGGCGCGTTGAAGAGCTTGTTTGCCGTATCTGAGGCTTACCCAGAATTGAAAGCAAACCAGAACTTCTTGCAATTGCAGCAGGAATTGGTTGACACTGAGGATAAGATCCAAGCAGCTCGCCGATTCTACAACGGTGGCGTTCGCGACCTGAATACGAAGATCCAGACTTTCCCAACAAATATCATCGCGGGAATGTTTGGCTTCCAAGCTAAGGAATTCTTCGATGTTGAGGATCGCGCAAGCGTCGAAAATCCAGTTGAAGTAAAGTTCTAATTGAACCCTGAAATGAAAATCGCTCGTCTATTTTTAGCGGGCGATTTTTGGTATAATTAACATATGTACAATGCAGTTTCTCAAAACAAACGCAACACAATATTAATTATGTCTGTGTTTGTGATAATTATTGGAATTATTGGTCTGTTTATTGGAGCGGCAACTGATAGCTATTCGTTGGCGCTCATCATTTTCATATGCGCGATATTGTATGCTTGGCTGCAATATTTTATAGCTGGCAAGTTGGCTATGATGATGACTGGCGCTCAGGAAATTAGTAAAAATGATGCTCCTGAACTTTGGCGAGTGGTGGAAAATTTGTCTATCGCTTCTGGTATGCCGATGCCGAAAGTCTATATTATCGATGATCCAGCTCCAAATGCTTTTGCGACTGGTCGTGATCCGAATCATGCTATTGTTGGTGCGACTACTGGGCTTTTGGATATTATGGACAAGCGTGAGCTGGAAGCGGTTATGGCGCATGAAATGAGCCACGTGCGAAATTACGACATCCGCGTGAGTATGATTGCTTTTGGCTTGGTTAGCGCAATTGGGTTGTTTGCAGATTTGGCACTTAGAATGATGTTTTATAGCGACGACCGCGACAGAGATGTTAATCCTATCATCTACGCTTTCGGGTTGATTGTGGGTATATTGGCGCCGCTTTTGGCAACGATAACTCAATTGGCGGTTAGTAGACAGCGTGAATATCTGGCGGATGCTTCAGGGGCGCTATTGACACGAGACACTGAAGGGTTAGCAAGCGCGCTGGAAAAATTGCGCCAATACGGCAGACCAATGCAAAAACAAAGTTCTTCCACTGCCAATTTGTTCATGAATAATCCTTTGAAACCCGGATTTTTCTCGAAACTATTTAGCACTCATCCACCGATAGAAGACAGAATTGCAAGGCTGAGAAATAACGCAACAAAGATGTAATTATGGCAACGAAAACTTCAAAAAAACGAGTAGTCAAGAACCCTAAGAAGTCAAATATTGATTATAAAAAAGGTGTATGGCCTGGTATTAAGCGTGACTTTAGTAAATTAAATCAGCAGCGGCGTAATTTTCTGCAGCGCCGCCCTCATCGTAGTTTTCGGTTAACTAAGCGGCGAGATTACCAACGAGATCTTAAAATTCCAGGATATTGGTCGCTGACTAGCGAAGCTTGCCGTCTGGTATGGCGCAATAAGAAAACTTTTTTGGCGTTAATCATCGTTATGTCGATATTGACGTTTGCCTTAGCCAGCGTTATGTCGCAAGACACATATCAACAACTTAAGGATGTGATGAATCAGGCTGAGTCAAATGGATTCGGCGGAATTTATACAACAATTAGCCTATTCTCTGGCGTTGCGGTTAGCTATATTTCCGGTAGCGGAACGGCTGGTGGAAATGTGCAGCAAGCAGCGGGAATCTTTCTGGGATTATTAACTTGGCTGACGTCCGTTTGGCTAACGCGAGCTATTTTAATTGGTAAAAAACCGAAAATGCGCGACGGTTTGTATAGCTCTGGATCGCCCATAATTGCGCTGATAATTGTCGTCGGAGTTTTCCTAATTCAAATGGTGCCGGCGGCAGTGGCGGTGATTATTTATAGCGCGCTTAATGCTTCGGGAGTGTTAAATCAAACGCCGATTCTGATGGCGGCTGGCGGCGCGGCGATTCTGATAGTGGCGATGTCTGTCTATTGGGCGACTTCTACGGTTTTTGCGATGATTATCGTAACATTGCCGGGGATGTATCCGTTTCACGCGCTGCGTCTGTCGGGCGATATTGTGACGGGGCGAAGATTACGAATTTTGCTGAGATTTGCGTGGGCTGGTTTTCTGTCTGTGCTTTTGTGGGCGGTCGTTCTGATTCCGGTAATTCTGCTTGACGGCGCGCTGAAGGGATGGATTAGCGGCATTGACTGGCTACCAATTGTCCCGACAACCGGCTTGATTTTACTTTACGTAACGATAATTATGATTTCTGTGTATGTCTATTTGTTCTACAGAAAGGTGGTTGAAAGTGACACCAAAAAAACCAAGAATTGACGAAATCAAAGACCTGTTAAATCGTTATAGCTACGAATATTACACCTTAGACAAGCCGAGCGTGAGCGATGCGGTTTATGACAGTCTGATGGATGAACTAAAGAGAATTGAATCGGATCATCCGGAACTAATTACCATAGATAGTCCTACGCAGCGAGTTGGAAATAAGCTGCTCGACGGTTTTCAGAAAGTAGAGCACGCGCGCCGAATGGTCAGTTTGAATGACGTCTTCGATAAAAGTGAAGTTGAGACGTGGATTGAGCGAACTGATAAATTGATACCGGGTCAGCGACATGAATTTTTTACGGATATAAAAATGGACGGATTGGCGTGCGCGTTGATTTATGTCGACAGTGTATTGTCGCAAGCTGTGACACGTGGCGACAGTTTTGTTGGCGAAGATGTAACGAATAATGTTCGGACTATTAAAAACGTACCGCTTCGTCTGCGTAAAGCGGCAGGTTTTGAAAATTTTTTGCGCGGTCGGACAGAGATTCGTGGCGAAATTGTCATGTTGAAACGGGATTTTGAGGAGCTTAATAAAAAGCAGAAATCTCTAGGGCTGCCTACATTTGCCAATCCGCGCAATTTGGCTGCGGGGACAATTCGTCAATTAGATCCTGCGCTAGTAGCGGCGCGTCCGTTGCACTTTCGTGGATATGATGTGATTCGCGATGATGGTTCGGAAGTTCCGACGAATAGTTTTGCTTACGAGGCTTTGACAGCGCTGGGGATTTCTCGCAATCAGCAAGCCAGTGTTTTTGACAATTTGTCCGACGTGATGAAATTTGTTAACGAATGGAGCGATAGGCGTCATGACTTGCCGTTTAATACGGACGGGCTGGTTATTAAGATTAACGATCGAGAGATATATGACAATCTCGGGATGGTGGGTAAAAATCCGCGTGGGGCGGTGGCTTATAAGTATGCGGCTGAAGAAGCTACGACGATTGTTCGGGATATAGTAATCTCTATTGGGCGAACTGGCGCGGCGACTCCGGTGGCTGTGTTTGATCCAGTAGTGGTGGCGGGAACTACGGTGCAGCACGCCAGTTTGCATAACGCCGATGAAATTGAGCGTTTGGATATTCGACGAGGCGACACTGTAGTGATTTTTAAAGCGGGCGATATTATTCCGCAAGTTGAGAATGTTTTGAAGGAATTACGACCTGCAGATTCTGAACCAATTGATTATGAAGCAGAATTAAAACGGCAATATCCAGAGTTGGAATTTGTGCGACCTGAAGGCGAGGCTGTTTACCGAGTTAAGGGCTCTAGCGGTCCGCTGATTTTGAAGCGAGCTCTCGCACACTTCGCGTCTAAGGGCGCGCTTGATATTGATACGCTTGGCGAAAAGAACGTGGAGATTTTAATTGACAATGGTTTGGTCGGCGATCTGGCGGATATTTTTACGCTTACTAAAGACGATTTGCTGAAACTGGATCGGTTTGCTGATATTTCTGCGCAAAAGTTAATTTCTGCAATTGCTGATAAAAAAAGCCCAGAATTAGAGCGATTTTTGTACGGTCTGGGAATTCGTCATATTGGCGCGCAAACAGCGATTGATTTGACGAATCATTTTGAGAGTATGGAAAATTTGGCGAAAGCAACGATTGATGATTTGCGACAAGTTGATGGCGTGGGTGAAATTGTCGCCGAATCTGTGGTGGCGTGGTTTGCTGATGAGGATAATGTAAAATTGCTCAATAAATTCACAGAATTGGGAGTTATTCCTCAGTTTAATAAAAAAGCTGGCGGTTTGAGTGGAAAAAGTTTTGTTGTCACGGGTACTCTGAAATCTATGGGACGCGACGCTGCTGCGGATAAAATTCGTAATCTCGGTGGAGTTTTTCAAACCGCAGTTTCTAAAGATACAACATATCTGGTGGCTGGTGGTAAGGTTGGTGCTAGTAAATTAAAAAAGGCTGAACAATACGGCACGAAAATCATTGACGAAGAAGAGCTGCTGAGGATGATAGAAAACGCGGGATGAAAATAATATATAATTTACATATGGATAAGATTAAAAAACCGAGACTCTACTGTTTTTCTCCGGTAGTAATGCTGGCGACGTTGATAATTGAAATTATTCTGGCGATATATACTTTTTGGAAATATAAATTGAATGCTGTGACGAAGATTGTGATCATGCTGTTGATTTGTTTGGCGCTGTTTCAATGGGCTGAATATAACGTTTGTGAAGGTGCGATTCTTCTGGACAATCTCGGCTGGGCTAAACTTGGCTATATTGCAATTACTATGCTTCCACCTCTGGGTATTCATTTGATATATGAAATTTCTGGCGATAAGAGGCGGTGGATTCCTGTGCTTGGTTACACTTTTGCCGCAGTGTTTATTAGCTATTTTCTATTGGAGGCTAACGGAATTAAGTCTGGGGCTTGCCTGGGTAATTATGTGATTTTTGAAAACCAGCCGGGCGTCGGAATGTGGTATGGTTTGTATTATTATGGCCTATTGTTTGCGGCAATTGCTTATGCGTATATTAGTAGCGAAACCTCCAGCAAACACATTCGGCGCTCTCTAGGCTCGTTGATTGTGGGATATGCTCTATTTATGGCGCCTACGACATTTGTTAATATCATTGATCCGTCGACTATTATCGGAATTCCGTCAATTATGTGTGGATTTGCAGTTTTGATGGCGGTAGTTTTAGTTGGAAAAGTTTTGCCAGAATATGTAAATGAGAAATGATGCTTGTGTTTTTTTGGACGATAATGCATAATTAAACATGAGCTGGTACGCATAGGGGCATTCTCCTATGCTTGCCAATTGAAAGACAAACACACATTCAAATATGCCCCGGGTGGGCGCGTAGCAGCTCTTCTATAATGCTTATGGTATGATATAGTTATGGTTACTGTTTCAAAAAAGAGGGAAGAAAAACTAGCAAAATTAGTGCGAGAATTTTTTGCTGTTCATCCAGACGTGAAGCTTGTGGCGATAACTGGTAGCGCCGGAAAGGCTAGTGCGAAAATAGCTATCGGTACGGTTTTGGCGCAACAATTTGATATTCAACTTCGCAATGAAGAGCCGAAGACGAAAGCTGACGTTTTCCTTCAGATGATGGGCGTGAAAATGCCTGAAAAAGGCTTGTTCAAATGGTGGAAAGTGATGCGCGCCGTAAAGAAGAGAATTAAGGCTGAAAAACCGGAAGTCCAAGTAATTGTTCAGGAATTTAATCCAAAGGAACTTGGCTATAACGATTGGTTTAAGGCTTACGTCGTGCCGGATATTACGGTTGTAACCTCTGTGACAAATGGTCGAATGCAGGTTGAATATTCCTTGGAGGAAGTGGCGAATGAGATGATTTCGCTGGCGAATTTCTCGCGAATGGCGATGATAAATCGTGATGACATTGACGGGCGTTTTGCTAGTTTTTTGACAAATCCTAATATCACTACGTATGGAAGTGATCCGGTGGCGGAGTATAATTTTGACGATCGTAATTTTTCCCTGAAAGATGGACATCACGGCTTTATTATGTCGCCAGAAAATCCTAATGGACTAGAAGTCAACGTTAAGCTAATTGGTGAGCATAATATTCGTCCAGCGATCGTGGCGGCAGCTATTGGTTATGCGTTTGGTGAAACTGAGGAGAATATAAAAAAGGGCATAGAAAATTTGCGTCCACTGCCTGGCAGGATGAATTTGCTGAAGGGTGCGGACAATACTTGGTTGATTGATGATAGCTATAGCTCGACGCCGTTGACTGCCTTGGCTGCTTTGCAATCTTTGTATCGAATTGAAACTCCACAGAGGATTGCCGTACTGGGCAATATGAACGGATTGAAGGGTGTTTTTGAGCAGGCCCATGCTGAACTTGGCTCTCATTGTAGCCCAGATTTGTTGGATTGGGTTGTGACGGTTGGTGAGAAAGCTAATCAATATTTAGCGCCGGCTGCTCGTCAAAGAGGTTGTCAGGTGAAGGAGTGCAAGAATGCTATCGAGGCTGGGTCTTTCGTGCGAGACAAATTGAAATCTGAAGGCGTCGCGTTATTTAAGGGTTCGAGCGGCGGCGTATGGCTAGAGGAATCTATAAAAATCAACCTTCATAGCACTGAGGACGATAAATACTTAGTCAGGCAAACGCCGGAGTGGATTGCTAGGAAAAACCAATTTTTCTCACAATTTAAAGATTAATGTGATATATTAAATTCAAGGCATATAAAACAAGGGGGAATTATGGATCAAGGTAATCAACCTGCACCGCAGCCGCAATATAACGGCGTGCCGATGCAACCAAAAAAGAAGAAAACGGGATTGATAATTGGCATAGTGCTGGGAGTTATAGCTCTTATTGCTATTATTTCTGCTGTGCTAGTTTATTTCTTGTGGTGGCAGAATCCAGAAAAGATGGTTACGGACGCTGTGTCTAACGCTATTATGGCAAAGAAGATGACTGCCGACGGTAAGGTGGTTATTGATATGCGCGACCAAGGAAAAATAGAGCTAAACGTAAAGACTGCTACTGAGTCGGGAAAATCAAAGGCGAATATTGACGCTAAGCTTAATATTAAGGGAGTTGAGAAAAATATCCCTCTTAAGGGTGATGCGGTTCTTGATAGTGACGGAACGATATATGTGAAGATAAATAACTTTAAGGACTTGTATGGCACTTTGCTTGAAGTAGTTATGGAATCTTCGTCTGGCGGAAATCTATCAAGATCTCAAATAGAAACTTACCGTGATCAGACATTGGAGAAGATGGGTTCTGAGATAGATAAAATGAGCGACACGTGGATGAAGATTTCTCCAGATGAAATCGGTAGCGAATACAAGTGTGGAATTAACGCTCTGAAGAAAATCCAAAGTGACGAAAGTGCACGTAAGGAATTGGCTCAGATTTATCAAAAGAATAGTTTATTCACCATAAAAGATTCAAAGATTAGTGATCGTAACGGCGGACGCGGCTTTGAATTGCAAGGTAATAATAAATCTAATTCGTCAAAATTTGAGGAAGAGTTTAAGAATTCATCAGTCGGTAAGGCGCTCGGTAAGTGCGGAAAATCGAATGGCTACGATAGTAATGACGAATCGACATCTATTGACGAATCTTCATTGAAGGTGTGGGTTGATAGGTCATCTCATGAGCTGAAGGCTGTAGAGCTTAAGGGTAATGATAAGAAGGCTTCTGTAGAAATTTCATTTGACATCAATGTGAATAAATCTGAGGAAATCAAGGTTCCTTCGAGTGCTGAAAGCTTGAAAGAGTTTGTAGAAGGTTTTATGGAAGGGTATTCGAGCGGATTGTCATCAACCTCGATTAGGTAAATAGCTTAATTGCCTAATAATAATCCCGTTCGTAATGAGCGGGATTATTTGCTATAATTACAGATATGAGACGCTATAATCCGACAGAAATTGAACAAAAATGGCAAAACAAATGGGAGGCTGACGGCACTTACGCGGTTAATTTTAATGACACGACCCGACCGAAATATTACAGCTTGAGCATGCTTCCGGGGATTACAGGGGCGGGAATTCACATTGGCCACGGTCGTACTTTTCAATTTGCCGACATCAAGGCACGATTCAAGCGTCAGCAGGGCTATAATGTCTATCATCCAATCGGCTGGGACAGCTTTGGTCTGCCGGTTGAAAATTACGCTATTAAAGTCGGAAAAACGCCACGTGTAGCGCACGATGAGGCGAAAGTTCACTTTAAGGAGCAATTGAAGCGACTTGGGTTTAGCTATGATTGGACAAAAGAGATTTCTACAGCCGACCCAGAATATTACAAATGGACTCAGTGGATTTTTACGCAATTGTATAAGCACGATTTGGCATATCAAAAAGAGCAGCTGCAATGGTGGTGTGAAACTGATAACACAGTGCTTGCTAACGAACAGGTTGAAGGCGGCAAATGTTGGCGCTGCGGCAATCCTGTAACCAAGCGCAATCTTAAGCAGTGGTTTTTCCGAATTACGGCGTATGCAGATGAAATTTTAGAGGCAACCGATGAGCTTGATTGGACGGAAATGGTTAAAACCATGCAGAAAAATTGGATCGGTCGATCAGTTGGTGCGGAAGTTGAGTTTGCGGTTAGCGGTCAAGATTCCAAGATTACAGTTTTCACAACTCGTCCTGACACGTTATTTGGCGCAACGTATGTAGCTTTGGCACCGGAGCATCCTCTGATTTCTCAGTTGGTCAATTCTGATACGCGCGAAAAGGTTGAAGCGTATATCCAAGCTTCGCAGCAAAAATCTGATGTTGAACGCCAAGAGAATAAAGAGAAAACTGGCGTATTTACGGGAAGTTATGTCATAAACCCAGTTAATGGTCAAAAATTGCCAATCTGGGTGGCGGATTATGTTTTGGGTGGCTATGGAACCGGCGCAGTCATGGCAGTGCCAGCGCACGACGAGCGCGATTTTGCGTTTGCCGAGAAGTTTGACTTGCCGATTATCCAGGTTATTGATAAGCCTGAGTATTCAGCCGATGTTGGCTGTTATTCTGGTGAAGGTGAGTTGATAAATTCCGGACAATTTAACGGGACCAGGAGTGAGGATGCCCGTGAGCAAATTGTTGCGTGGCTGGAGCAGCAGAATTCTGGGCGAAGCAAAACCACGTATAAAATGCGCGACTGGTTGATTTCTCGTCAGCGCTATTGGGGCGCTCCGATTCCAATTATTCATGTTGATGGTCGTCCACCAATTGTCGTGGCTGATGAGTGTTTGCCGGTGATTTTGCCAGAGGTGGAGAACTTTAAGCCAACGGGCGGGAATACTTCTGTTTTGGCCCAAGTTGATGATTGGGTGCGAGTTTGGGTGGATGTTGGAACTGGAAAAACTGTGCCAATTACAGAAAATAAGCCTGACGGCGACAATTGGGTAGAAGGTCGACGCGAGACCGATACTTTGGATGGCTATGCTTGTTCTAGCTGGTATTTCTTGCGATATCTCGACCCGCACAACGATAATGAAGCATGGAATCCTGAGAGAATTAACCATTGGATGCCGGTTGATTATTACAATGGTGCCGACCACGCCGTGGCTCACTTGCTATACAGTCGTTTTTGGATGCGATTTTTCTATAAGCTCGGTCTCGTTCCGACTCCAGAACCTTTCAAGCGAATGATGTACAATGCATATATTATGGCACCAGATGGTCAGAAAATGTCCAAGTCTAAGGGCAATGTTATTGATCCGATGGAAATTATGGATAGTGGATACGGCGCTGATGCGCTGCGAGTTTACGAAATGTTCATCGCGCCTTATGATATGGACGCGCCATGGGATCCTCGTGGTGTTCCGGGAACTTATCGATTCTTAAATCGGGCATGGAATTTGGTTCAGGAATTCGTTGATAAGAATAACGATTCAAGCAATTCTCCTGAGATGGATGAAAAAACAACTCAAGAATTATTGCGATTAACTCATTTGACGATTAAAAAAGTTACTCGTGACATTGAAGATGAGAAGTTTAACACGGCCGTGGCTTCGATGATGGAAATGGTCAATGGTTTGTATAAGATAAAAGAGTCGCATGGAATTGATACGTTGGACGAATGGCGATTTGCATTAGAAAGTTTGATTCAGATTTTGGCGCCTTTTGCTCCGCATATCACAGAGGAATTGTGGCATGAAATGGGTCATGATGATACGGTTCACGTTGGTCACTGGCCAAAGTGGGATGAAAAATATCTAAAGAGCAGCGTGATGACTATTATAGTTCAAGTGAATGGCAAGCTTCGTGCGAAACTTGAACTGCCGAGTGATATGGACAAGCAGGGTGTTGAAGCGGCAGCCCTAGCTGATGAGAATGTCCAGAAATCCACAAACAATAAACCACCCAAAAAGACGGTTTATGTTCCAGGCAAGCTGGTGAATATTGTGGTTTAGAAAACGGTCTATTTAGATTTGTCTTCTATTTTCGTTATAGCTATGCTTGGCTGTCCGTCACCGTTTATGTCACCTATGGCGATGTTGACGGTAGATCCTGGTTGGATCTCTGAGTCGCCAGTCTTGTTTTTGTAGAGATCTTTCATGTAGACAGCAGTTTCGTATATAGAGCTTCTTGCCTCATTAGGGTCTATCTTATTTTCAGGATTTTTCTCGTTGTATTCTTCCATGGCTGTTTCAGCCACCGAAGTCGGATTTTCTCCCTCTTTGAGCGTGACAGTGTGAACTTCTGTGTCTTCTGGCAGCTCCGTGATGACTCCATTGCTGTAATTCTCTACAACTTGAGCTACTTGGTGTGCAGGGCTTGGTCTTTTTTCTGGTGATTTAGGACTATGAAATAAGCCTAGGGCGCCCGCAGTTCCAGTTAATCCTAACGTGGCTAATACTACTGCACCGACTTTAGCTACAGATTTTGGTATTTCTATTACAGGTCTGCCATCTTCATTATTACTTTGTGATGTAAATCGTTCCGTGTTCATATTTGCTATATTAACATAAACGACATAAAAAGTCAATATTATTATCTAATTTGCAGACAAGCTCTTGAGATTGTCCAATAAAAAAGGTATAATGGTACGTAAGTTTTATGACAACCTAAAAGAGGAGAATAAATTATGGCACAACCTAAAAAACAGAGTAGCCCACGTAAAACTGGTCTTCGTCGCAGTCACTTGGTATTAAAATTGGCACGTCGTGTTAACGCAACTTCACCAGTTAAGGTAAAAACAACCAAGCGTGAAACTGGTAAAACAACAAAATAATAATTACGAACAGGACGCTTAATAATGGCATCAAACCGTCATTTGGGACGAATTGTCGCACTGCAAACACTTTATGAACATGAATTTCGCAAAGAGGTTGGTGATAGCGATGTTGATTATAAGACTATTTTGAAGCGTAATTTGGCTGAATATAAATCATCGGTTGACGACATTGAATTTATCGATAATTTGATCAGCGGTGTACTTTCGACGCAGAGTCAATTGGACGAGAAATTGCAGCCATTGGCGCCAGAATGGCCTATTAGTCAGTTGCCGCGGATTGATCGGGCGGTACTTAGAATTGGTTTATATGAATTGCTATATTGCGCAGATACCGTTCCACCAAAAGTGGTGATTAACGAAGCGGTAGAATTAGCAAAAGCGTTCGGTTCGGATAACTCGGGTAAGTTTGTGAATGGCGTGCTTGGCACGGCACTCCGTACTCTCGTGGAGGAGTCCGACAGTGAGAACAAGCAACTTTGATAAGATAAAAAAATATTTTGGTGGCAGTAAGAAGCCGTTGATTCAGGAAATTGTACGCGAGCCAACTGCTGGTGGTGTGATTTTTCGCCGTAATAAAAAGGGCGAGGCAGAGTTTTTGCTTTATCAGGACGCTCGCGATCGCTGGACAATTCCGAAAGGGCACATTGAGCCAGGTGAAACAGCTCAAGTGACGGCTCGTAGGGAAATTGGAGAAGAGACTGGACTGAAGAAAATTGAGCTGCATGGCTGGCTGGGCAAGGTGAATTTTCGTTATCGTCGAATCGATAAATTGGTATTGATGACAACGCAGGTTTATCTAGTTAAGGCACTAGATCCTAATGAGAAACTCCAAAAGGAAGAGTGGATGAATGGTCTTAAATGGTTTAGTTTTCATGAGGCGCTGGATGAAGTTGAATATGAAGATATTGGCAAGCTGATTCTTTTGGCAATGAAACGAATTAGACAGGAGAACTTATAAATGAACGGAATGAACACTGCGCCATATCAAGATTTTGCGCGCGAAAAATTAGGTTTTGAATTTACGAATTTGGATTTGCTGATTACAGCTTTGACTCATCGTAGTTATGTGAATGAGCATCGAAAATCCGTTCATCATCACAATGAGCGCTTGGAATTCTTGGGTGATGCGGTTTTGGAATTGGCGGTAACGGAATATTTGTTTACGCATTTTTCTGAGCCAGAGGGAATTTTGACTGCTTGGCGGGCGGCTTTGGTGCGAACGGAAAGTATTGGTGACGCTGGTGACAAGTTGGGCTATGGTCCGCTGATTCGTATGTCAAAGGGAGAGAAAAACGGCTCAGAGCGAGCGCATTTACAGATCTTAGCTAATGCATTTGAGGCGGTAATTGGCGCGATTTATTTGGAGCGCGGCTTTGACGATGCTCGCGATTTTATTCACAAGCATATAATTGTTAAGTTGGACGGAATTTTGGAGTCGGGCAGTTGGCGTGATCCGAAGTCGTATTTGCAGGAGATTTCTCAGCGGGTTGACAATCAAACACCGGTATATAAAGTCCTGAGCGAAGAAGGTCCAGATCACGACAAAGTCTTTACTCTTGGGGTTTTTGTTGGCGATAATATGATGGGGCGAGGCATTGGTCCGTCTAAGCAAGTTGCCCAGCAGCAAGCCGCTCGTGCTGCAATTGCTAAATATAAAGAATCTGGTGAGAAATAATTAAAGTTTGCACGGCGTAAACCGCTCGTGTATAATGAAAATACAGTTTAATTCCAGGAGGAGGGGCAGAATGTCAACAATAGATCAGCAGTTTGTAGAATATACTGTAAAGGCGTTGGTTGGACATCCAGAAGATGTCGTAGTAGACCGAACGATTGATGAAAAGGGCGTTTTACTAACATTGACAGTTAATCCAGCAGATTTGGGTCGAGTTATTGGTAAGCGCGGTAGTACAGCACAGAGCTTGCGCACGCTTCTGCGAGCTTTGGGTGCAAAGAATGACGCTCGATACAACTTGAAGATTGTTAACAATGACGGTTTTTCTGGCGCACGCGAAGAAAATGATTATAACGGTAATGCTTCTGTGGATAACTCAACAGATGAAGCTGTGGAAAATGAATCATCTTACGCAGAAAACACCAGAAAAGAGCTTGCAGAACTCGACGATCTTGATATATAATTAAAACCAGTTCAAGCACAGACATTATGCGAGAACAGCTCTATGCGAGACAATGGGTAACCATTGAGAGCCTTATTTGTGCTAAAAAACCGTCCTTATTGGGGCGGTTTTTTGGTGGAGAATAATTTCTATAAAAAGACATGAAAATAGCCCGCCAAGAGCTTCAGCCGAGGCTTAAGCCTCAAGGCGAGCTATTTTCTCTTGGCGGGCGTTAGCCCTCACGTCCGGTATGGCGCGCCATCAGCGCCCATGCCGGATTCGCGTTGTCCCAGAGTTCGTAATCGCTGTTCTCCCTCCGCTGTGGGAGGAGTTTGCGACACTCCTCGGGTTTGTAGATACGCTGCAAGTACACTTCCGAGGTGCCCGACAGGAGCAGGGTGTTAGCCAGGCTACTACCGGCAGTATCGGCAGCCTCCTTGATGAGGCTGAAGAGGTGGATTAGGGGCTCGCCCCAACCCCAATCAATTTCCCCGAACTCGCCATCAAGTCGGGCGGACTCCTTGTTCGGCTCGAAGGCGTCATACAATTCAGGGTCTTGGAACTGGATGACGCACTTGTCGTACAAAGACACAAATGTAGCACCTGTTCCAATGTACTCACCCCCTCCATCGAAGTGATGGTCGATATAGACCTCGCTCACTTCGACTCCAGAGAAGATCTCCATAGCGAGATCTTCTGAACTCTCGTCGGAGTCGTCCGGAGTTGTAGAGGTTGAGGCGATGATAGTGACGTAAACGTAACCATTGTCACTTTCCTCTACGGTAGAACGTTGGAGAATCCCGCATTCCGCGAGCGTCATTTCCCATGATTCAGCGTCCTTGTGCATGGCTTTCCTTCCTATGTAAGGGCTACTTCTGTTCGGTTGAACAAAAGCTGATACATATATATCATACCTGGACAAAAAAGTCAACACTTGCTACACTGTAACAGATGAGAAAGTTTCAAGTAATTACACTTTTCCCAGAAATGACCACGGGAGTTTTTAATAATTCCATGATGTGGAAGGCACAGAAAGACGGTATCGTGGAGCTTACGACGGTGAATCTGCGGGAGTTTGGTTTGGGTCCTCGCTGTCAGGTTGATGATACTCCTTATGGCGGCGGCGACGGGATGCTTCTTATGGTTGAACCGTTATGGAAAGCGGTGGAATTTGCGAAATCTCAGGATGAAACAGCGAAGGTGGTATTAATGAGTCCGCGAGGGCAACGCTGGAAGCAGGCTAAAGCCCAGGAAGAAGCCGATGATGACAGGGGTGTGATATTTATTTGCGGGCGATACGAGGGTGTTGATGAGCGAATTTTAGAACTAGTTGATGAACAATGGAGTATTGGCGATTTTGTGCTGACGGGCGGAGAGCTGGCGGCGATGATGATGATTGATTCTATTGTTAGGTTGATTCCTGGAGTTTTGGGCGGCGAAAAGTCTGCGGAAATTGAAAGTTTTTCAGATGGAGAAACGTTAGAATTTCCACAATATACACGACCTGAGGAGTTTAAAGGTTTACGTGTGCCGGATGTTTTATTGAGCGGACACCACGAAAAAATTGCCGAGTGGCGTGCCGAGCAGTCTCGAATATTAACAAAGAAAAATACCCCATAGAGATGGGGTATTTTAAGTTGTGGTGGATTTGTCGTAGAGCGAAAGATACGATTTTGTGGTGTTTATTTTTGTAACGTTCGCTGATTTAACTTTATGACGTTTTTATAAAAAGTGCAAGTGCTTTCGTAAAAAATACAACAAGCTTGAGCTTTTTTGACGCGCAAGCTATACTGAAATTATGTCTAGAAAAGTGAATAAAATTGTTAAATTGATTACAGGACTATTAATAATGGTGCCATTATTATGTCAATTATTTACGTTTGAGAAGTTTTCTGCGGTCATTACTTCTGCGGGGATTCCGCCATATTTAAGTCTTCCGATTGCGATAATATTGGTGGTTGTTGAACTAACGTCGTTGCCGTTTTTAATTGATATGAATATGTCAAAAAGAATCACTCTGACGAGCAGAATGGCTGGTTTTTTGAGTTTGGGGATTATGACAGTAATTAGTTTTTTGGCGTTTGTGAATGGGTATGCGGCGGTGATATTTGGTGCAACGATAAAGAATGTGAATAATGTGGCTGCGATTTTTCTGGTATTCATGATGTGGATTTTGTTGATTTGCGCAAATTTATCGACGAAAAAAACAGCCAAATAATTGGCTGCTAAAGTTCAAACTTGGCTGGGATGGAGGGATTCGAACCCCCGAATGGCGGGACCAGAACCCGCTGCCTTACCACTTGGCGACATCCCAACGGCAAACATAATTGTACTATAGAAAAATGATTTCCGCAAGCGTTTACTGGTCAGCGTTGACGCGATATACTGGTAGTATGGATTTGCAATGGATCGTAAAGTTAATTGCTGACGGACTAGTGGTGCCGGTCGTGCTAATTGGTGCGTACGCGCTGATAAAATTGGTTCCAAATAAAGAAAAGTATCAAGTTTATAGCCAAGTGTTGATGGCTGGTTTGACTGTTTACGTGGCGGCAAAAATTATCGGGTCAATTTATCAACCAGATCAGATGCGCCCGTTCGAGATTCTGGGCGTATCTGCCGGCGCGTCATTCCTTAATAATCCGGGTTTTCCGTCTGATCATGCGCTATTTACAATGGCGATTACTTTGGCGGTATTTTTCGGAGCAAAGAGTTGGCGGCTGGCTGTTGTTTGTTTGGTTATGACAATCTTAATATGTGTCGGTCGGGTTATTGCTCTGGTGCATACGCCGCTTGACGTTATTGGCGGATTATTGATTGCTTGCGCAGGGATTATTTGGTATAAACCGATGAATCTCCTGAAAAAGCATAATATTTAATCATATACATTTGCAATATTGACAAGTTTACGTTACAATTTACGTATGAAATTATTGTCAGCTATTTTCCGTGAAGAAATATCAGATTACACATATCCATTTTCAAGGCGAGTTTTCTTGAGGATTTTGGCGATTTTAGTTGCTAGCGGCGTGGCTATCTGGTTACTGGCGCTTGCGTTTGATAAATGTATGATTACACCCGTATTTTGCGCGAACGCTGAGCATATTTCTATTTGTGCAAACAGCACAAGCATCGCATCTTACGTTGCGTTGGTTTTGGCGGGAATTATGTTGGTGCCGGTGTTGGCGGTATTTGGTATCAAGCGACCTCTGCTGGTAGTAATCGCGGCAACTGTGTCGTTGTGGGGTGCTACATTATGGGCTGGCGGATCTTGGATTTTGTCATTGCTATGGGTGGTTTTGGCGACAGTTTTGGTATATTTGTCGTTAATCTGGTTGAATAGAATTCGCGGCAACGGTGCAGCAATTTTATTTATGACTTTATTTGCGATTTTAGCACGAGTTGTCTTGGCGCTATAATCACTGTACACTAAGTGTATGGAAATCATTATCATTATTCTCTTAATCGTCATTACTATTGGTTTGGGCGCGACTTTATTTGTCTTGCAATCAAAAATCAGCGAGCTAAAAAATCAATCATCCGTCGAGCTAATTAAAACCGATGTCGTGGAATTGGGGCGGACTATTGCGAAACTGAATGAATCCGTTAGCGATAAGTTGGAGCGAAGTAATGCACAAGTTCAGACTTCCGTACAGAAACAATTGTCAGAAAGCGCGAAGTTGGTGGCTGACGTGACGCAGCGATTGGCGAAATTGGATGAGACCAATAAGCGTGTGGTTGATGTGGCGACCGATCTTAAAACCTTGCAAAACGTGTTGCAAAATCCAAAGCAACGCGGGGTTTTTGGTGAGTTTTATCTGGAAAGCATGTTGGATAATGTTTTGCCCGCCAAGCAATATCAAATGCAATATCGCTTCAAGGACGGCGAAATTGTTGACGCGGTTATTTTTCTGGACAAGGGTCAAATATTGCCGGTGGACAGTAAGTTTTCTTTGGAGAATTACAATCGGATGATTAACGCTGAGACAAAATCTGAGCGTGAAATGTGGCTAAATAAGGTGAAGGCTGATCTTAAGGGGCGAATCGACGAAACTAGTAAATATATTCGTCCGCGCGAAAATACCATGGACTTTGCCTTTATGTTTATTCCTAGCGAATCTTTGTATTACGATCTTCTGATTAATAATGTCGGTCAGGGCGGTTCGAGTCGCGATTTGATTGAATACGCGTTTCGGGACAAGCGGGTTATTATTGTTAGTCCGACTAGTTTTCTCGCGTACCTGCAGACTGTTCTTCAGGGGCTTCGTAGTTTGCAGATTGAAGAGCAAGCTAAGGATATTCAAGTTCGAGTTGGTCAATTGGGCATTCACATTAAAAAGTTTGACGAGTTGATGACGAAAATGGGTAAGAGTTTAAGCACGACTGTTGGTCACTATAACAATACGTACAAGGAATTGGGAAAAATTGATAAGGATGTCGTGCGAATTTCTGGTGGCGATAACCAGGCGCAGCCGGAGCTGATTGATCGGCCGACTCAGGAAGATTGACATAAAAAATACCCCGCCGATTAAGCGGGATATTTTATTGTGAAGTTATAATCTATTCTTCGTCTTTGTTTCGGTAGTTGACGAGTAGAAATAGGTTACCGCCTAATGCTGCGCCGATTAGGGTAGCGGCAATTACTTCCAGGCTAAAGCGTGAATAGCTTTTTTCGCCTTCAGCTGGCAATACTCCGTTGCTGCGTAGTTGAGAGTCGGTTTTCTCTGTAACAGCCAAAGAAACTGCCGGGTTCAAAGTTGCGCCTGAGATGTAGATTTCGCGTGGGTAAGTGCGGCCGTTTTTCTCAGTTTGGGCAGTACTTTGCTCTTTTTGGATTTTTGCAATAGCAGTACTTTTAATGTATGAAGAGATTGAGCCAGATACGACAAGACCAATCATCAATGCCAAGCCAATTCCAAAAGCTTGACCAGCTGCTTTGATTTCTTTGCGCTGCAAAACTGCGGCGATACCAAATACAAATACAGCGGTACCGACTAATTCCATCGCGAAGATACTCCAAGAGAACGCGGTGAATTGGTCGAAGCTTAGGGCGAATCCGCCGTTTGTCAATGAACCGACAAGTACGATAGCCGCCATTGCACCGAGGAATTGTGCGCCCCAGTAAAATGGTACAAGTACGGTCTTTAGCTTACGCATTGTCCATAGGCCAAATGTGACGGCTGGGTTTACATGTGCACCAGAAATGTTGCCGATAATTGCAACGATGAACATCAACGCAAAACCGACATACATTGATGACAAAATATCTGATGCGAATAATGCGGCAAGTGTCAAAATGAACGTGCCGATAACTTCCGCAATAACGATGTTAATTAAGTTGTTTGGTAATTTAGAATCTAGTTCGACACGCTTGCTTTTAGCGGTAGATTCAGCAACGACGCGCTTTACGGTCGTTTTGGTTTCAGTCTTAGCGGCAGCGGTTTTCTTTTCTGCGGCTTTAACTGGGGCTTTCTTTGAAGTTTTCTTCGTAGCCATATTCCCTCCTTAAAGTAATATCACGACTATTATAACATAATTTGCTATACTGTAGTTATGGGATTATTTGTAAATCAACAGGATCAGCGCAGTGAATTGCAAGAGCGAATTGCGGCAGAATTAAGAGAGAAGGCAAAAGCTTCGAGTTTGCAAGAAAAGGCAACTATGGACGGTGTCGACGACATAAGATATTTGGAAGGCACGAAACAGACGACGACTTTGGCGTGGGCGTGGATTTTAATTACTATTATGGCTGGTGCGGTGATTGTAATGTTTTTAATGCAAGGACGATAAAATGGCTGACTTAGACGAATTGAGAAGAGAAATAGTTTTGGCGGTTTCGCAATCCAAATCTCCGCGTGAGTTTTTACGTGATCGACGACTTAGGGAATTGTATGATCAAATCAAGTCATTGCCGCCAGTTGAGCGTGGTCCGTTTGGTAAGCGAATTAACGAGCTGAAGCAGGCGATTGAACAGGCTATTGATGTGCGACTGGAAGAGCTGGAAAAAGTTGACTTGAAACCGATTGACGTTACGGCGCCGATGGATGTGAATTCGCCAAAGCCCGAACTTTTGCCGAGCGAACAAGGCACGATTCATCCGCTGAGCGCTGAAATTGAGTGCATTTCTGAGATTTTTAATCGCATGGGTTTTGTCACGGAAGAGTCCAGAGAAATTGACGATCAATTCCATATGTTCGAGAGCCTGAATTTTCCAAAAGGTCATCCAGCGCGCGACGATTACGACACGTTTATGACCGAAGAGACTGATTCTAATGGCGATCGTTTGATTGCGCCGGCACATACGTCGACTATGCAAAATCGTGTACTGATGAAATATCGCGACAATTTGGAAAAAGGCGAGGCTATTGCCGCTATCGTTCCTGATCGTGTTTTCCGCAACGAAGATTTGGATGCGCGCCACGAGCATACGTTTTATCAAGTCGAAGGTGTGCATGTTTCACGCCGAGTTAATGTTGGCAATTTGATTGCCACGCTGCAAGAATTTTTGCAGGAATATTACGGCAAGAAACTTGACGTTCGCGTTAATCCATTTTACTTTCCGTTCACCGAGCCGAGCTTCGAGTTTGCGTTAAGCTGTCCGTTTTGTGAAGGAAAAAATCCTGATTGTAAAGTCTGCTCTGGCGAAGGTTGGATTGAGCTATTGGGCTGCGGAATGATTCATCCGAACGTTCTTCGAGCGGCGCAAATTGACCCGAATGAATATACGGGATTTGCTTTTGGTTGCGGAATCGACCGCTTGGTTATGATGAAATATGGAATCGAAGATGTCCGTCATTTTGAAAGTGGCAAGTTGGACTTTTTGGAACAATTTTAAGCAATATGAAACTTCGACAGATTAAGGATTTTTTGTGTAAGAATCGCCTTCAGGCGCTCTGTATTCTTAATGGTGTCGTTTTGGCTGTGGGCTTGGTTGTGGCGATGTTGCTTTCTGATGATACTCGGTGGACGAACTGGAGCTTGAGCAGATTGGGCGAAACCACCTCGAACCGTTTGTCTGCATTTTCGTTCAATTCGGGAGCGTTTTTATCTGGTTTGATTATGGCGACGATTGGGTTTTTTATGAATCGTGGTTATCTTAAACTTGGTCAAATTCGCTCTGCTCGGATATCTGGTTGGATACTTTCATTGTTTGCGATTTGTATGATAGGAGTGGCGCTTTGCCCGAACGATACGATGCACGCGGCGCATTTTGTTTTCTCGCGCGGCATCGTGATATTGATGGTGCTTTTGATGTTTCTTTTGCCATCGAGTTTGAGCTATTTAACTCATCGCGAGCGAATCTCATCTTTCAGTTTTCCGATTTTTGCGACAATTATAGCGGCGCAAGGTTACGCTATGGGCAAGTTTTGGTTTGTGATAGTAGAAGTTTTATTGGGGATTTTTGCGACGATATGGCTAGTTCTGATTTGCCGTAGGATGGAACTTAAATTGTCCGACCTGAAAACTTCGTAAAATGCTATAATTACTTCAAAAGGAGTAATTATGAATCACACAATTTTTGACAACATCGTATAGCGGTAAGTTGAATTTTTTGGAACAGTTTTAAGGAGCTATTACACATGATAATAGTAGTAGCTCAAAAACTTGTAATAAAATAGGTAGTTCTGTGTGCCGATAGAGAATTTGTTGCAGCGAGAGAGATCGCTAAAAAAGATAGGAGGAGGTAAAATGGATACACAACAATTTGACGCACTCATCATTGGTTTTGGCAAAGCTGGCAAAACATTGGCGGTAGCGCTGGCAAATGCGGAAAAAAAGGTAGCGCTAGTGGAGCGGTCGCCAAAGATGTATGGCGGCACCTGTATTAATATTGCTTGTATTCCTACTAAGGTGCTAGTCAATGCAGCCGAACATCATCAAAGTTTTGATGAGGCGATGGCACATAAGACAACAGTGGTAGCGCGGTTGAATGAGAAGAACTATCATATGCTTGCGGATCGTGAAACAGTGAGCGTCATTGAGGGTGAGGCATCGTTCGTAGATGATCGTACTGTGAAGGTTGTGGCGGGTAGCGACGAGCTAGTAGTTAGTGCACCGCAGATTTTTATTAACACCGGTACGGAATCAATCATCCCAGATATTCCAGGTGTTGATAAGCCGTTTGTGTATACCAGTACTGAATTGCTGGATAGAATGATGCAGCCAAAACAGCTAGCTATCATTGGTGGCGGTTATATTGGGTTAGAATTTGCCTCAACTTATGCCAAACTTGGTACAAAAGTAACAGTATTTGAGAGGGGCGATGCTCTGCTTGCACGTGAAGATCCAGCAATTGCTCGGGCTGCTACTGAAGCATTGCAGGCACAGGGTATTGAGATTGTGTTTAGTGTGGATGTGACAGCGATTGAGGGTGAGTCTACTGCGACGATTCGTACAGTAAATCATGGTGATTACGTTGGTTATGATGCGGTTTTGATGGCTACGGGCCGTCGCCCGGCAACGATGAGCTTGAATTTACCAGCTGCTGGTGTAGCGACGGATGAGCGCGGGGCAATTGTGGTTGATGAAACACTTCGCACTAGTCGGTCGCATATTTGGGCAATGGGTGATGTAACGGGCGGGCCACAATTTACCTATGCGTCGCTGGACGATTTTCGGATTGTGAGAAGCCAGTTGCTGGGTGACGGTCTGTACACTCGCGCCAAACAAAAAACCTTGCCGTACACGGTCTTTATGCAAACGCCGCTAGGTCGGGTGGGTATGACAGAGGCTGAGGCGCGTGCGACGGGGTGCGAAATTATCGTAAAAGAGCTGCCTGCTATGGCGATTCCACGCCTGCATGTTGATAATGCTACAACAGGATTGCTGCGTGCGGTGATTGATGCAAACACTGGACAAATTTTGGGTGCTAGTTTATTGTGTCGTAACTCACCAGAAGTCATTAATATTATCAAAACTGTAATGGATAATGGCCTGCCATATACTGTGCTGCGTGACCAAATATTCACTCATCCAACGGTGAGTGAGGCATTAAACGATTTATTTGCATAAAGGAGTAATTATGAATCACACAATTTTTGACGACATCGTATCTGGAAAAATGAAATCTTGGAAGATTTGGGAAGATGAGAAATTCCTAGCATTTTTAACACCGTTTCCGAACACACCAGGTTTTACTGTGGTGATTCCGAAGCAGAATCCGGGCGATTACGTATTTTCTTTGGACGATAATTTATATTCTGAAATGATGCTGGCGGTGAAAAAGGTTGCTGGTATTTTGGAAAAAGCATTTGACACTCCACGGGTAGCGCTGATTTTTGAAGGTACGGGCGTGGCACATGTGCATGCCAAATTGATGCCGCTTCATGGCGATTTGGCAAAGGGAATTGGTTCGCCAGTGTCGCACGAGCAAGCGTTTTATGAGGAATATCCTGGCTGGCTAACTACGACTGACGGTCCGAAAATGGACGACGCTCAATTGGATGAAATTCAGGTGCGAATTTTAGCTGTGCAAGGTAAATAGGATAGCTAGTTCACCTCTAATTTTACGTTTTTTCCTTCGTACATATCCAAATAAAACGGATATAATTTATCGGCGTGCTTTTTAACCTCGTCTTGGTTTAAAGCTACAATGTCGTGACCGATACCGAATGAGGCTGGAATTGAATAATATTGGAATTTGGCGCCAGAAGCTGCAGCCATTTGCTTAGGTATATTGACCGCGAGATTTTTATCAATTGCGGTGTCGTTTTCGCTCGTTACAACTCCGACATATTTTAGCCCTGGAGCTTTTAGGTCAGATTTATAGTTCTTGGCGATTATTATATATTTTCCAAGAGCGCGATATGACAAATTGCTACCCGTGAACGAATCTGGAAGAATATTACGTCCATAAAGATTTCGTAAAAGCGGGATTTTCCAGGAAGGAGTTTCTGACGCTGAAGGCTGATAAAAAGGTGATAGAAGTAGCGCTCGTGATATGGTTTGGCTGTTGTACTGCGTAATCCAAGTTGCCATATTTGCGCCGCCAGAAAGTCCGACAACTCCCGTTTCATCGCCCAAACCGCTAATTATACTGGTACTGGAATTCATAAATTGCGCCATTGCTGGAATGGTGATTTCTCCGTGTCGTTTGTTGTCTGTCAGACCGTGACTGGGGACGCGGGGAATATAGACGTTATAGCCGGCATTGAAAAAGGTGTTGCCCAAGTCTGCAAATTGCTGTGGACATGCGCTTACGCCATGAATCATCATAACGGCTTTGGCGGTTTTTTTGCCGTGGGTTTTAATAATCGATCGGCATTCTGGTCTAACGTCGGTATTTGAAGTGTCTTCGCTAACAGTACGATTTGCAGTGGCGATGGCGTCGTTGTAGCTCAATTTTTCAGAGCTTGAAGATTGCAATTGCTTGGATGTTGCTGGCCAAAAGAAAGCTGCGGCGACTAATAAAGCAGTTATAACGACAATTGAGCAGACTACCCAAATAATAATTTTTATGATGCGATTTTTTCGTGAAGTGTCCATGGGTATATTATAGTATATTTATATTATTTCAAACCTAAGCGTTATGGTAGGTGTATAATAGCCAATATAATGAGAGTCAATTATTTACAATTATCAAATATCCTTAGTTTTAAATATGAGGAGGATATAAACAACGCTTTTAAGATTGAATTTGACCCGTACCTTAGCATTATTATTGGAGGGAACGGATCTGGCAAGTCAACGGCTTTAGAGGCTATGAATTTTGTATTCACAAGAGTTCTATTTAAGTATTGTGAATTTAGGGATTATAATTTTTCGTTGTCAGGTGAAAATCGAAGAAATGTCCTTGTGATAGATAATCGATCTAATAATATTTCAGGTCTTCGACTCCAGCCTAATTGGAATTCGGAATCGAAACCACAGAGAATAAGAATATCATTTATACTTGATGATATTGACAAAACTAACATGAGCCATATAGCAAATAATTACACTCATATAAAAAATATATTTGAGGAGTATTCTCATATAGAATTTCCCATAGATTTTATGCCTATAGATGGCGATATAAACATTATTATGGATGTTATCTTGAATTATAAAGAAGACGCGTACACTGTAGAATATACTGGCTCCACACCAGCTTACGTACAATTTTATCTAGAATACTACCAGGCAATTAACGAGGCTATCGCGATGCATAATAATGAACATGCCGACCATATAAAGCCTCTTGGAAGTACATTTTCTATGTTGTCTGCTTTTCGTAATTATAATACTTTCTCCCTGCAAACTTCTTTGCGATCTAACCCAACAAACCAACTACGAGAAATCAGACGCGATTCTTCTTATCGCAGCAGTCATGATCAATCTGGTAGTGAGCCGGCTATATTCGATATTGTAAAACTCAAGCTTGGCGAGAAATATCTTAATTTTTTAAAAGGCAAAAAGGATATTTATGAAGCCAAAGATGCTGTAAATAAAATGAAGATGGTTAATTGCATAAACAACAAACTTAAACTATTGAATTTAAAATTCTATATAGAGCTCACAGATTTAATAACTTGGTCATACGAGTTTAGGTTTTACGATACAAAAAACGAGCGGGATCTAGGAGACATTAACAACCTTAGTGCTGGACAAAAATCGATTATACATTTGATATTTGAGGCGTACGGTCGAGATGATGTAAAGGGCGGTCTTGTTATTATTGATGAGCCAGAGATTCATTTACATTACCAATTTCAATTTGAATATCTTAAAATACTCGAAAATCTAGCGGACGAGCAGGGTGTACAATATATCATCGTAACTCATTCGGAAGGATTTATAAGCAACAAGACAATAGGGCATGTCAAACGATTCTCGCTAAATGAAGAGCGTAATTCCGTGGTGTGTAATCCCGATATTAGGGAAGATCAAAAAAAGCTGATAGAAATCCTAAACAATACTTGGGCAGCTCGAGTACTATTTCTAGATAGAGTATTGCTGGTTGAAGGTCAGGATGATGAATATTTCTTCAGAGCTGCCATAAAGAAACTACAACCAGATCTCAGTCAAAATATTACTGTATATGGGGTACGTGGAAAAGACAGTATATCCTCATTTAAGTCCTTCTTTGAATCTTTCGGGCTAACGGTGTATCTTATTAAAGATTTAGATGCTACAGGGAAAGATTTTTATAATTCTACCGTGTCATTCAAATATGATAAACAGACAAAACAGGCGGGGCTTGATAAACGTAAAATCGACAAATATAGAAACGAGCATTCTGACCTAGACCAGCAAATAGAGTCAAGATATTCATCCGACGAATTTTATCTAAAGAAAGGAGCTATCGAACAGTATACCAAAAAACCAAAAGGAATTGAGCATGTAATTGATTTTTGTGAAAATGATATGGACAATTTTCTAAAAAGCGATGACGAGAAAGCAAAAGAAATTCGTAAAATTATAGAAATTATATCAAAATAGAGTGGTTTTCGGCTAAACGAGATATTTGAATATTTATTTATATGATGGTTTAATTATAGCAAGAAAGGCAAATAATTTTATGACCACACACCAATTAAAATTGGCGACCGAGCCGTTTAACGCTATTATTTCTGGCAATAAGACTATCGAGTCGCGACTATATGACGCCAAACGACAGAAGATCCAGATCGGGGATCGGATTATTTTTACAAATAGAGATAATTCCGAGCAAACTGTTACCGCTGAGGTTGTTGGTTTGCTGAGATATGCGACATTTCGTGACTTATTTTCCCACAATAATCCGCGAAAGTTCGGCGGTGATAATGTCGAATGGTTAGAAAATCAAATTTCTGAATTTTATTCTATTGAAGACCAAAAGATTCATGGAGTGATTGGTATTGAGTTTAAGGTTTGTCGGTAAGCTTGCGTATTGGCGGCGTTAATATTTCCTCCTCAGAGTCCTTTCTCTACTAGAAAATCAGCTAGAGCTAATAGTCCATGATTATCGTCGCCTTTATTTGTTTTAGGATTGCGTTCATATTTGCGACGTTTATAGTTTTCGCTAGGTCATTTCTGGATAGTGGCGTAGCGGTTTGTTGATAAAAATATATGGGCACTGAAATATAAAATGGGTCAGACGTGAAAGCTTCGGCAAGGTTTTTTAGGTCGGTTGCGTGCGAGGATATGTTAAAGCTTTGTAAATATGTCTGTATAGTTTCACTTGAGCTCAGTTGAGTAAGGTCTGTATTTTTTACGGTGTAGGTTTGGCTGGTGTAATTTCCGTCATAGTACGCTATAAACTGTCCGGAGCTGGATGGGTAGGATGAGATTTTATCGAAACAAATGTCGCGCACTAGATCTAAAAGTATTGGGTATGTGCAGAAAAATGCGGCAGTCAATTCATCGCTGGCGTCAGCAATTTCTATATCAATCTTAACGTCTGTAAAATCCTTCGGACTATGGCTGATTTTAAGAGGAGAAATCTTAGATTTTGGGTGTGAATTGCTGGGAGTGGTTTTTTGACTATCGATAAAATATTTTTGACAAAGAGCGAGCTGTTCTTGTAATGATGTCATGTCTATTATATCAATGTTGGACTGCATCTCGGCTTCTATGTGTGAGATGGACTGTTGAATAAGAGACGCCTCAAAAGGCGTAATATCGTTGATGGTTTTTTCAAATAATGCATTAGACTCGCTTGTGAACAGTGCGGACGTAAAAAATACGCTTGATTCGCTAGTCGTGCCATCCAATTTTCCAACGAAAGCCCGGTTACCGCCAGCTTTTTCCGTTTTCTTTAAGAATCGCCTAATAATCAGATGCTCAAACAGGTGACACGTATCGTGGTTTGCTGGTAAAGAATATGCTGAATACAAGTTGTGGATCATGAGTTTATTATATCAGCATGGAAGTTAGCCTAAATCTTATAAGCTTGGGTGGTGTGTTTGTGCAAAGAAAAGCTTTATTTATCATAATCAAACGAGCTTCCAGCTCCCGCCGCTTTATATAAATCATCTACCGCTAAGAGCATATCGTTCTGAAGTGTTGGCTGGTTGTCAATATTCTTATCATAAAAATCCCGCAATGACTTCGGATAGCCTTCATCGGGCGCGTCGTACAGGAATGTATTCTGTAGCAGTTTCTTCTGTTCGGGCGAAATATCATTAAAAAACTCTGGATGAAAATCATAAAACCATTCTAGGCGGGTCTGCAATTCTAGATATCTATCGTAATCCATAGCTATATTATAATTCAGGGAATAACTCCTCTCCAAGTCTGAAGAGAGGGGCGTCCTTGGGGATTATCTCCCGCTTGTTCAAGGACGGCTGTATTTTACTCTAGAGTAATTTTTACCTTTGTTATTTGTAGTTTTCTAAGGTCGATTACTTGCCGGTAAGATGGTATAATTATATCAGTATGAAAGTTAGCTTAAATCTTATAAAACAATTGATTAATTTTGAGTTGCCGCCAGTTGATGAGCTGGTGTCGTGTGTCAATCAGCAACTTGGTGGTGTCGAGGAAGTGATTGACCTGAAAGCCAAATATGGTGGCGCGCGCATCGTGCGGGTTATTGAGTGTGAAAAGCATCCGAATGCGGATCGTTTGAGCGTGACTAAAATTGACGATGGTGGCGTAGCGGATGTTCCAAGGGATGACAATGGTTATGTGCAAGTGGTTTGCGGTGCGCCGAATGTTCATGCTGATATGTGGGCAATTTGGTTGCCGCCAAAAAGCACCGTCCCAGCAAGTTTTGATGACGCCGAGCCGTTCGTGCTGGATGCGCGACCGCTGCGCGGAATCTTAAGTCAGGGTATGCTGGCGGCGGCTGATGAGCTGGCGATTGGTACGGATCACGAGGGAATTATCGAGATTAATGAGTGTGATATTCCGGCGGGCGTTACGCTTCAGGCTGGCGCGAGTTTTGCGGAAGTGTTTGGGCTGGACGATTATGTGCTGGAAATTGAGAATAAGATGTTTACGCACAGGCCGGATTGTTTTGGGCAACTTGGCGTGGCGCGCGAAATTGCTGGCATTTTTCATCAGCAGTTTAATAGTCCTGACTGGTATAATGCTATTCAAGAATTCGCAGATAGCGATGGCCTAGAGCTTGAAGTGTTTAACGAAGCCAATGAGCTTGCGCCCGCATTCTCTGTGATTGCTATAAAAAATGTAGATATTCATTCAAGTCCGTTGTGGTTGCAATGTCAATTAGTTGCAATGGGCGGAAAGCCAATTAACAATATTGTTGACGCGACAAACTACGTAATGTTTATGACGGCGCAGCCAACTCATGCTTATGATTACGACAAGTTGCGCGGACATAAACTTGGTGTGCGAATGGCGCACGATGGCGAAAAAGTCGGTTTGCTTAACAGCAAGGAATATGAATTGACGGCTGGCGATATTGTGATCGCTGACGGCGAAGGCGTGATTGGGCTAGCGGGAATTATGGGCGGCGCTAATACGGAAGTTTCGGCTGAAACGAAGAATATTGTCCTTGAATGTGCCAATTTTGACATGTACGCGCTACGTCGCACGGCTATGCGTCACGGAATTTTCACTGACGCCCTGACTAGGTTTAATAAGGGGCAATCGCCAGCACAAATTGACCCTGTCTTGAAATGGTTAATTGGTATGGTTGGTGGTGAGCAAGCTAGTCCTATGCTATTTAAGAATCATTCTTCATTGCGACAAGTGTTGGTCGATGGTAAGCACTGGCACGGTGGATTGTTGATTCCTAAAAGGTTTGTCGAAGAACGTCTGGGTGTTGACTTTGCCGAGAATGAGATTGAGGCACTACTAAAGAATGTTGAATTTATCGTTGACGATGGTAATAAATATGGCGAAGCTGGCGTGATGGTTTACAGTCCATTTTGGCGAACAGATATTGAGCTTCCTGAGGATATTGTTGAGGAAGTTGGGCGATTATATGACTTTGATAGATTGCCGCGTCATTTGCCAGAGCGAAGCATCAAGCCTGCGCCGAAGAATGAGCGTCGCGAATTGAAGCAGAAGATTCGCCAAAGTTTGTCGCGAGCTGGAGCAAACGAAGTTTTGACATATAGCTTTGTTCATGAACGCGTTTTGAAAAATTCCGACCAAGATCCTGGCCGTGCGTATCGCTTGAGTAATGCGCTTAGTCCAGACTTGCAATATTACCGAATTAGCATTTTGCCGAGTTTGCTGGATAAAGTTCACGCCAATATAAAATCTGGGCATGACGAATTTATGTTGTTTGAAATTGGCAAAATCCACGATAAGAAATTAGGATTTAACGATGAGAATTTGCCGATTGAAAAGACTTTCATTGACGGAGTTTATGCGAATAAAAAGCCCCAAGCTGGCGCGCCGTTTTACAAGGTGAGGAAAATTGCTGAAAGGCTGATGAAGGATTTGAGCATTGAGGTTGATTTTGTGAAGATTGCGGAATCTGACAGCGACGTTCCAGCGCCGTTTGATGCGAAACGCAGCGCTTGGATCGTGGCGAAGAATGGTGACAATTTGGGAATTGTTGGCGAGCTGGTTCAGTCTGCCCGACGTAACTTCAAATTGCCAGATTACACCGCGGCGTTTTCTATTGACATTGAAAAATTGCAGGAAAATCTGAGTAAAAATCAGGACTATAATTACCAGCCGTTAAGCCGTTTTCCATCGACTGCCAGAGACATTTCATTGAAAATGGATTCGAATGTTGATTATGCGAAGGTTTATGCTTGTGCTGAAGAAGTTGCAAAAAAACACGGCGAGTTACAAATTAACATAACGCCGATTGCGATATATCAGCCAAAAAATGACGATTCGACAAAAACTGTAACTTTGAATGTAAAGTTTACGAGCGCCGAGCGGACGCTGGAAGATAAAGACATTGCGCCGATTATTGAGGAGATTGCCGCGATGGCTGCGGAAGAATTCGACGCCGCTCAGGTTTAATGTGATTTGTTGCGTTTGATAAAAATTGCTATAATTGAAAGGTAAATAAAGGAGGAATATGGCAACTACAAAAGGCCAGAGAATAGGTATTTGGGTTATTGCCGGCATGATGTTTTTAGGGACCGTTGGCGGATTTGTCGCTATGATGGTAGCTCCTGGAAATGAGGCCAAGGACCAAGCCGCGCTTAAGAAAGCTCAGGATGAATACACCAAGGCTACTGACGAGCGAAAAAAGAAAGTAGAGGCTCAGGCTAATGAATTGAGTCAAAAATATTACAGCAAGTTTTCTGAGTTTAGCTCACGAGTTGGTGTGTTTGAAGCTGGTGACGTGAAAGAGCTTGTTAAGGAAGATTTGGTCGAGGGCGAAGGCGCTGAAGTTAAGGACGACACTAAGTTAGCTGTTTATTACATTGGATGGAATGCTAAGGGTGAGATTTTCGATCAATCAATCGCTGACGGCAAACTGAAAGCTCCGCTCGATATGAATGGTCCAGCAAATACCGCAGTCATTCAGGGTTGGAAAGAGGGTTTGATTGGTATGAAAATTGGCGGCGTGCGTGAATTAACAATTCCAGCCGACAAGGCTTATGGCGACAAAGCTCAGGGCGATAAAATTCCTGCAAATTCTCCGCTTAAGTTTGTGGTGATGGCTATTGAAAAGCCGGCTGATATTCCAGAGCCGGAAATGCCAGAAGTGATGAAGCAATATTATCGATCGCGAGGTTTCAATGTCTAAAGATGTTATTATTGTTGGCGCTGGTCCAAGCGCGTTAACGGCGGCAATTTACTTGTCGCGTGAAGATGTCGACACGACATTGTATGAGCGTGGCGTGGTCGGCGGAATGGCGGCGATTACTGATCAAATTGACAATTATCCTGGATTTGCTGAGGGCGTTACGGGAATGAAATTGGCATCTGAATTGCAACAACAAGCGGAGCGATTTGGTGCGAAGATTGAATATGGCGACGTGACGGAATTGAAGCAAGTTGATGGCGAGTTGGAGCTGACAATTGACGGTCAATCTGTCCGCGCGAAGTCAGTTTTGCTGGCGACTGGCTCGAATCATCGCAAATTAGGTGTTCCGGGCGAAGATGAATTATATGGTCGAGGCGTGCATTACTGTGCGACTTGCGACGGTGCGTTTTATCGTGATAAAAATCTAATCGTTGTCGGCGGTGGAAATTCTGCCGTGCAGGAAGCAATATTTTTGACGCGATATGCTAGTCATATTGATCTGTTGGTTCGCAGTAAATTGCGCGCCAGTGACATTTTGCAAAAAGATTTGCAGAAGTATGTCGATGATGGAAAAATTACCGTTCACATCGGTGCAACGACTGATGAAATTATTGTCAAGGACGATAAGTTTTACGGCGTTAAATCGACCCAAGACGGCGAGCAGAAAGAATTTACTGCCGATGGGCTATTCGTATTTATCGGGCTAATTCCGAACACGCAATTCCTAGCAAATTCGGACGTTGAGTTGGATTTAGGCGGACACATCATTACTGACGAACATCTGCACACTAATATTCCTGGCGTTTTTGCTTCTGGCGATGTGCGCTCGGGGGCAACTATGCAAATCGCTTCGGCGGTTGGTGAAGGTGCGGTGGCAGCGCTGCAGATTCGTGAATATTTACAAGAAAAGGCCAGAGAGGAGTAAAAAATGGCAGATTTTAATCAAATTTTAACACCTGGTGATGTCGAAAATGGCATCGTAAATGTAGTTGTTGAGATTTCACAGGGATCAAGTCATAAAATTGAGTGGAATCGTGAGCTTGCAGTAATGCAGTTGGACCGTGTTGAGCCAGCTATTTTTGCAAAGCCAACAAACTACGGTTTCATTCCGCAAACTTTGGATGAAGATGGCGACGAATTGGACGCGCTAATTATTACCGACGAGCCGTTGACGACTGGTATTTTTATGGAAGCAAAAGTTATCGGCGTGTTGGAATTTGTTGACGATAATGAAGTTGACGACAAGGTTATCGTTGTGCCAGCCGACGACCGAAACACGGGCAACGCGATCAACTCACTAGAAGATCTACCTTCACAATTGTTGAAGCAAATTGAACACCACTTCAATCACTACAAGGATTTGAAGAAGCCTGGTTCAACAGTAGTCAAGGGATTTGGCGACGTAGAAAGGGCAAAGCAAATTATCCGCGAATCAATTACTCGTTGGAACGAAAAATAAATCACGTTTGATTATTGATTAAAACCGAGAGACTGGCGAGCGTTACTTGTGTCGGAAGAACGAGGAAACGCCGCCAGTTAATTGTTGTAAGATGCCGTTTGAGCGGGATAATTGCAAGCGCAATTTATCTTTGGCGTGTGGTGTGATTATGACGTCGCGCCAATCCGGTTTCGGGTGAGCGGATTTGCTTGTTAAGACCTCAATTGTGTCGCCGTGCTGTAATTTGTAATTGAACGGCTTCATTACGCCATTGATCTTAAATCCGCTTGCGCGCGCCGCGATATCGGAGTGAATTCGGTAGGCATAATCCAAGGGAAATGCTCCGCGAGGCAAATCATAAATGTCGCCCTTTGGTGAGTACACGAAAATCCTATCAGAAAACAGCTTCATTCGGAATTTGTTGGAGTCGAATCGCTTTCCTTCGCTAATTAAAGCGGCGGCTTCTTGAAGCTCGCGAATCCACGATAAATCAGCTGGCATAGTTCCGATTTTTCCTTTTTTATAGGCGTCGGTCAATTTTTGCTCATTATAATGGAAGCTGGCGGCCAAACCACGCTCGGCATATTCGTGCATTTCTTTGGTTCGAATCTGGAACTCGACAATTTGTCCGCTCGGAGTTTGTACGGTTGTGTGAAGACTTTGATAGCCATTTGGCTTTGGATTGGCAACGTAATCTTTAATCCTCTCGTACATCGGCTGATACATATCGTGTAAGATTCCCAGAACCAGATAGCCGGTCGATAAATCATCAACAATTATTCTTAGGGCAATCAAATCATAAATCTTATCGATATCGCCAACTTTGTCCAATTTCTTAAACAGACTATAAACGCTCTTAACACGCCCATCCATCTGAAAAACTAGCTTTTCCGCCTTCAGTCGCGCTTCAACTTCGCGGCGAACGTGATCCAATTTTCGTTGCGATTTTTTCAGCCGACTGTCCATCAAATTTTTGGTTTCTTGAAAAGCTTTCGGCATCAAATATCTAAAGCTCAGCTCCTCCAATTGAACACGAACTCGTCCCATATTTAAGCGGTCGGCCAGCGGTGCAAAAACCTCAATCGTTTCTCTGGCAATTTTTTTCTGCTTTTCTGGCGTCATAAATTGTAGTGTTCGCATATTATGTAGGCGGTCGGCTAGCTTGATAATTATCACGCGCACATCTTCGCCCACGGCAATCATCAGCTTGGTCAAATTGTCCTTCGTGTGTGGTAAATAACTATCCAAATTTCGCATCCCGGCACGAGCTTGTGAAACTTTGGTTACGCCGTCCACCAGAAACGCCACATCGCGCCCAAACAAACTCTCCAAATCGTCCAAAGTTGCGTCGGTATCTTCAACGGTGTCGTGTAAAACTCCCGCCACGACTGTATCAATGTCCATGCCCCATTCAATTAGAATTCCCGCCACCGCCAATGGGTGATTAATGTAGGGTTCGCCACTTTTGCGCTTTTGCCCAGCGTGTTTTTCCGTGGCGTAATCAATTGCGCTCGCTAAAACCAATACTGGCACTTCGTCGTATTTTTGCTTAGCAATTGACAATAACTCTTCGCGCGTCATGTTTATATTATACAACTTTGTAGTATAATTAAGAAAAGCTAAAGCGAAAATATCTAACAGGGAGGGCGATATGGCTGTAACGAGAATAGCAATTAACGGCTTCGGGCGAATCGGGCGCAATGCGTTTAAGATTGCTAACGAGCGAAGCGACTTGGAAATTGTCGCGATCAATGATTTAACTGACACGAAAACTTTGGCGTATTTGTTGAAACATGATAGCAATTACGGCGAGTACGGACGTCAAGTTGATTTTACGGAAAATGAACTGATTATTGAGGGCAAGTCGGTTAAGGTGCTGGCTGAGAAAGATCCAGAAAATCTGCCGTGGCGAGATTTGGGAATTGATGTGGTGATTGAATCGACAGGATTTTTCACTGATAAAGATGGCGCGGGCAAGCACTTAACAGCTGGCGCAAAGCGTGTGGTTATCAGTGGTCCGACGAAGTCTGAGGAAGTCGATACAATTGTTTTGGGAACTAACGATGACAAGGTAAAAAACGCGACGCCAATCGTGTCTAATGCTAGCTGTACGACCAATTCTTTGGGCGCGGTTATGGCGATTTTGGACGCGGAGTTTGGCGTTGAAAAATCAATGCTAACGACGGTGCATAGTTATACGGCTAGCCAAAAACTTCAAGACGCGCCATCCAAGGATATTAGAGAAGGTCGCAACGCCGCCGAAAACATTGTCCCGACTACGACAGGCGCCGCAATTGCTGTAACTAAAACTTTGCCGCAATTAACCGGAAAATTTGACGGACTTAGCGTGCGCGTACCGACTCCAGTGGTGTCGCTTAGCGACGTGACGGCGCTTCTGCTACGTGATGTGACTATCGAGCAGGTAAATGACGCGTTCAAAAAAGCCGCCCAGAGTAATTTCTATCAAGGCATTTTGGGCGTTTCTGAGGAACCTTTGGTGAGTCGTGATTTTATCGGCAATTCATATTCTGGAATTGTCGATCTTCCGTTGACGAAGGTAGTTGGCGGTAATCTGATCAAGGTTATGGTCTGGTATGACAATGAATGGGGCTATTCGAACCGGCTGGTTGAACTGGTGGCGGATGTGGCGTATTATCTGAAAAAGAGTGAATAAGGCCATCTTCTAAAAAGGAAATAACCCCGCACCGTGATAGTGCGGGGACGCCGGTATTTGGCGGTTTTACAGAATATTTATCTTAGCGCGCCTTCTGCTGGCGCGAGCATTTCAGCCATCCTCGGACCCTTCGGGCTCTTCGGATTCATCATCCCCCCCATTGACTCCAAGGGAGTTCATCAGGTTCATAAGGGTTTTTGCTTTCTCTTTCTCGGAGACTTTCCTATAGTACAGTGCTATAACTGATTCCGCGAGCAGGGTAGCGATTACGACGACAGTTAAGAATACAGCCCCAGCAGCGGTGGACATAGTTTTCTCCTTTCAGAGAAATTTTTGAGGTGCGGCCTTTCAGAACCGCAACCTCAACCGGGGTGAACTCCCCGGGAGTCGCTTTTCGGTTTGAAAAGCTAAATGTATATATAGCATATCAGCCACAAGATGTCAATGCTCTTTGTCAAATAGCCACACCCTACCTCTGATAAAATACCTAACTTTTTCTTGCAAAAAACACCGAAAACGCTTATACTAAAATTATGAAAATCTACCTCGGATCTGACCATCGTGGCTTTATGTTGAAGGAAAAAGTTTTTGCCTATTTGGTGAAGAATGGCTATGATGTGCAAGACGTTGGCGGTGTAGAATTAAATCCTGATGACGATTTTCCGCAATTCGCGCAGGCGGCAGCGTTGAGGGTCATTGGTGATGATGGCAAAGATCCGCGCGCTATATTAATTTGCGGCGGCGGTCAAGGAATGTGCATGGCGGCGAACCGCTTTAAGGGAATTCGAGCTAGCGTGATTTGGGATGCGTTTGAGGCAAAGATGACACGCCAAGATAACGACTCAAATGTTTTATGTTTGCCGGCGCGAGTTTTGGAAGATAATGAGTCGGCGTGGAAAGGAATTGTGGAAACGTGGCTGAACACGCCTTACGCGAATGCTCCGCGATTTAATAGGCGTAATGCGCAATTGGATGAATTGTCATGAGTAATTCTGTAATCGCACCAGCAATTTTGGCAGAAAATGCCGAACAATACAAAGAGCAAGTTAATAAAATAACTGGGCTTGTTGAGCGTGTGCATATTGACATTTCTGATGGAGAATTTGCTCCGACATTGACTGTAGGAATTCCAGAATTATGGGCGCCGGAGGGTTGGATGATTGATATTCACGCAATGGTTAATGATGTTGCTGAGTATGTTCCGAAGTTGATTGCCTTAAGGCCGCATATGATTATTATTCACGCGGAGGCGACGGGAGATGTGAAGACTGCGCTTATGCAGATTCGTCAAGCTGGAATTATGGCGGGGCTGGCGCTACTTAAGCCAACGGTTCCGCGAACGGTTGAGGAATTGATAAAAATAGCAGATCATGTGATGATTTTTAGCGGTGAGCTGGGGCGATTTGGCGGAACTGCTAGTCTTATGCAACTAGAAAAAATACGACTTATTAAGGCTATTAATCCTAGTGTTGAAATCGGTTGGGACGGTGGAGTGGCTGTAGATAATGCGTACAGTTTGGTTCAGGGCGGCGTTAACGTTCTGAATGTTGGCGGCGTTATTCAGAAATCGTCAGATCCGCGCACTATTTTCTCCAGATTGCAACAGGAGATTAATAAAACGAGCGTGCTTTAATGAATGTCGACCAAATAGTGAAATTGAAGAAAATATCACAGAAATTACGTCGATCTGTTATTCGCGAATTATCGGCGGCTGGTTCGGGGCATTCTGCTGGTTGCTTGGGATTCGCTGACGTTATGGCGGTTTTGTATTTTCACGCCATGCAATTAGATCCTGAGAATCCTAATTGGGAAGATCGGGATATTTTCGTGATGAGCAACGGTCATTATGCGCCACTTTTATATGCCACGCTGGCGGAGCGGGGATTTTTCGATAAAAAAGAGCTGGCTAATTTGCGAAAATTTGGCTCCAAGCTTCAAGGTCATCCGGAACGCGGCAGTCTGGCGGGAATTGAAACGACTAGCGGTCCTCTGGGCTGCGGTCTGAGTCAAGCGGCTGGTATGGCATATTCATTGCAATATTTGGGTGGTAATCCTGAGCGATTCGTTTACTGTAGTTTGGGCGATGGCGAGCTTGATGAAGGGAATGTTTGGGAAGCGGCGATGTTTGCGAAAAAATATAATCTGGCGAATTTAATTGCGATTGTTGATAGAAATAATATTCAGATTGGTGGCGATACGGAAAAGGTGATGCCGCTAGGGGATTTGGCGGACAAATGGCGAAGTTTTGGCTGGGGTGCGCAGGAAATTGACGGACATAATTATTCGGCAATAATTCAAGCGATTGATAAAGCAAAGAATTCTCGACAGCCGAGCGTGATAATTGCGCATACAATTCCTGGTCGTGGCGTTGATTTTATGGAATATGATTACCGTTGGCATGGAAAATCTCCAAACGCCGAGGAGGCGGAGCGGGCGCTTGCTCAATTGAGCGAAGGAGGCGGCGAATGAGTTTCTTAATGGAGAATTGGCAGAATTCAGAGCTTGCGGCAATTCGGATGGGTTTTGGCGAAGGCCTGGTGGATATTGCGAAGAAAAATAATTTGGTGGTGGCGCTGAGTGCGGATTTGATGGAGAGTGTTGGCTTTGGTAAGTTTTACGAGGAAATCGGGAAACCGCGGGCGATTGAAGTTGGCGTGGCGGAACAGAATTTGGTTACCGTGGCGTCTGGATTGGCGGCTATGGGAAATATTCCGTTTGCAGCCAGCTATGCGGCGTTTAGTCCGGGTCGCAATTGGGAGCAGATTCGAACGACTATTTGTCTGAATAATCAGCCAGTTAAGCTGGTGGGTTCTCATGCGGGGCTTAATGTCGGTCCGGACGGCGCAACGCATCAAATGCTGGAAGATATTGCGCTGATGCGAAGCTTGCCTAATATAGTGGTTTTGGCGCCCGGTGATGCTAATGAGGCCAAGCTAATGGCGGCGGCAATGGCTGGAGATAAACGCCCGAATTACGTAAGATTGCCAAGAGAAAAAACACCGCTGTTCCTAAATCAATCTACTTTTGAGATTGGAAAAAGTTATACGTTGAGGCGCGGTAAAGATGTTGCCTTGTTTGGAACTGGCGTGATGACTTATCAGTTGTTGTTGGCAGCGGAAAAGCTCGCGAATGAATATGACATTCAGGCGGAAGTGATTCATTTTCCGACGATCAAGCCATTGGATGAAGAGGTCATACTTAACGCAGCTCAAAAATGCCAAGCCGTCATTACGGCGGAAGAGGGGCAGATTGCTGGTGGATTTGGTTCGAGTGTGGCAGAAGTTCTTAGTGAGAATTTGCCTGTGAAGATGAAGCGAATTGGCGTTAATGACGCATTTGGAGAGTCGGGCAAGATGTCTGAATTGTGGCAAAAGCACGGTTTGGATGTCGATTCAATTGTTCGTAGTGTTGTCAATTTTCTCCAGTGAAAAACCCGCCAGGAGCTACTGCCAAGATCTAATAAAGACCTCAAAGCAAGTAGTCCTGACGGGCGTGCGTCACTTGCGTTCGCGGCAATAGTTGCAGTCGCACTCGGGGTAGTACCCGTCGTGGTGTTTGTGACGTTTCATCCCGTAGATAAGTACGGGAGTTGCTATGCTTGCAAACGCGAACGTTAGTCCTGCGATCGGCCCGTAAGCCTCAGACAGCCCGCCGACAATCGCCCACCATGCTATGCATGTTGCTAGGACAAATACGATAAACCCGTTAAATGCGAGTTTGGATGTCTTCACGACAGGGCTCATCGCCCCTCCTTTCGGTGAGCACTCAAGGCTAAAGGGCTCTTCCGCCCTAAGACAAAGCCTTGAGCGAAAGCTATTTTATGTTATCACCAAAATAACATAATGTCAACTCTCTTGGCATGGCGGGCGGTAATTGATATAATTACCATAAGTATTTTAGGGGGCAGTATGGGATTATCGATTTCAGAGATTCGGAAAAACACGACGCGGGCGCGTCATTTAATGCAGCGAACACGAGCGCAACGCTTTGCGGTTGGGGCGTTTAATATTGACAATCAAGAGACGCTGATTGCGGTGGCGCGGGCGGCACAAAAGCTTCAATCACCAGTGTTGGTTGAGGTTTCTGACGCCGAAGTGAAGGCTATGGGTCTAGAGAACGTTCGCGATTTGGTGGACAATTATAAGGCTGAGTACGGAATTGAAATGTACTTGAATTTGGACCACGGACCGACGGTTGAGGGTTGTAAGCGAGCGATTGACGCTGGATATGAGTTTATCCATATAGACATTTCTCAGGCAAATCATGACGCTTCTGATGAGGAGATTATTGCGAAGACTCGTGAAGTTGTTGAATATGCCAAGTTTACCGGCGCGCTAGTGGAATCTGAACCGCATTATTTTGGCGGTAGCTCAAATGTTCATACGGAAGATATAAATTATGAGGAAATAAAAAAGACTTTTTCTACGCCAGAGGGTGCGCGTGCGTTTGTCGAGGCGACCGGAATTGATACTTTTGCGGCGGCGATTGGCAATTTGCATGGCAAATATCCAGTTCCGAAAGTTCTGGATTTGGATTTGCTAGCTGACATTCGCGAGGCGATTCATTGTCAGATTTCATTGCACGGTGGGTCTGGAACTCCACTGCATTATTTTGAGGATGCTGCGAAAATTGGCGTTTCTAAAATCAATATCAATTCTGATATGCGCTATGCTTTCCGAACGACTTTGGAGAAAACCTTGCGAGAAAATCCAAATGAGTACGCTATCGTTAAATTAATGCCGCCAGTTTATGCCGCTGTACAGGAAGTGGTGGAATCAAAGATTAAGGCGTTTAATTCCGTGCGAAAGGCGGTGGTTTAATGGCGAAAATCATTACGGTTGGTGCGGCGATTCAAGACGTATTTTTAAGCCAATCAGACGCACTGACGCCAGTTTGTGAAAGTCCAGAACATTGTTTTGCGCGACTAGATTTAGGTGCGAAAGCTGACGTAAACCAGATTCATTTCTCGACTGGTGGTGGAGCTACGAACGCCGCAGTAACGTTTTCTAGGCAAGGTCATTATGCTAGTTTTATGGGTGCAATCGGTCATGATCCGGCGGGGCAAGCAGTAATTGCAGATTTAGATAAGGAAAATATTGACACGCATTTGGTACGATATTCGCCAAAATACAGTACGGGATATTCGGTGTTACTATTGGCTTCAAATGGCGAGCGAACGATTTTGACATACCGCGGCGCTTCGACGCATTATCATGAGGCGGATTTTGATTTGTCTGAAGAGGATGCGGATTGGCTATATGTTTCAACTTTGGCGGGAAATATGCCGATGCTTCACAAATTATTCCAGCAAGCCAAGCGTCGCGATATGAAAATCTGTTTTAATCCCGGGAAGAAAGAATTGGCGCAAAAGGATAAATTGCTGGGATTATTGTCTGATGTCGACGTTTTGACGCTTAATAAGGAGGAAATGCAACAATTGGTGTCTGGCGAGGATTTGGAAGCTTTGGTTAGAAGAGGCTTGAGATTAGTTCCAGTCGTTTTAGTGACGGACGGCGTAAATGGCTCAATTGCAAGCGACGGAAAAACCATCGTGCGAGCGCTGATGTATGACAACAGACCATCAATTGACAGAACTGGCGCTGGAGATGCGTTTGCGTCGGGATTTTTGAGTGAATGGGCACGAAGTGGCAATTTGAAAAATTCTGTAATTATGGGCAGTGCGAATGCTAGTTCGGTGGTTATGAAAATTGGAGCAAAGGCTGGAATTTTATATGCTGGCACAGTACTTCATGCTATGCCAATTCAAGAAAGGGAATTATAATGGCGCAAAATTTGGGAAAATTGTTGGGCGGTGACGTGAAAAAGCGTCGAGCATTAACCGAGCTTAGGCAGATGACTAGAGATGACAGTGATGTGCGATTGATTGCGGAAATATTGGCTAGAGCGCACTCGATTATTCGATCTCTAGGTCTGGATCCGTCAAATGCCACGGCGGAAGAAATTTATCAGTCACTAATGGCCATTGCGCCGAAAGTGGACAAATGGGCGCCGTTCAAGGCTTCTGAGTGGGTGCTTTTGGACGTTGATGGGCAAGTGATTTCGTTTAATCCGATTGACGTTATAAATAACTATCATTGCCAGTTACCTCTGGGAAAGCAGCAAACAACGTACGGCAAGCGAGGTCTGGGATTTGAGATTACGCGCCGATATAAAAACCACCCGCGCACGTACAATCCAGCCGTAGAGCGAGTGGTCTGCCAGGGTGGAATTTGTTGGATTGAGCCGAAACCTAAGAAATAACTATCGGTCGCAACAAGTTCGCTGATTTTTGATCAAGTTAACTACCTCTGGAATATCTTCGGTAATTGTGTAGATTTTTTCATCGCCGTCAGAGATTAGCTTATTTGGAAGCATATTTTCGCAAACAAAATCATCCCATTTGCCCCAGAATTTTTTATCAAACAGGACAATTGGCACTGGCGCCATTTTCTTAGTTTGTGTCAATGTGATAATCTCACAAATTTCGTCCATTGTGCCGAATCCGCCAGGGAAACAAACGTACGCATCGGCCAGAAGTGTCATAACGATTTTTCGTGGTGCGAAGTGGGTGAATGCGAACGAATCTGTCGTGTAGTTGTTCAATGATTGTTCGTGTGGCAAGCGAATGTTGAATCCGACTGATTCTCCGCCAGCTTCCATGGCGCCGCGGTTTGCTGCTTCCATAATTCCACCACCACCGCCGGTGATAATTGTGTAGCCTTCTTTAGCTAATTGAAACGCTAAGTCTTTAGCTTTTTGATAATATTCGCTATCTTCGGTTATTCTGGCCGACCCAAAAAAAGTTACGGTTTTATGATATTTTTGGAGAATTTCATAGCCGGCATGAATTTCGTCATCGACTTTTCCTAATCTGAACATCGCAGCCTGAAGTTGTAATTCGCGCGGAATACAAACATTTTTCGGTGTCATCATTATCCTTTTTATTTTATGATTTTAACTTTATTACTATATCATAAAATGCCTATGGTTACAATACATTGACGGCAAATAATCCATCATATACAATCAAAGCACAATCTAAATGGAGGTTTTATGGAAAATAAATCAACGGCTAACAAATGGCTGATCGCGGCAGTGATTGTTATGGGTATAATCATTGTTGCTATGGCTACTTGGATAATTGCTGGTGCTGTGTATAAAGATAAGGATTCTAGCGCTTCGGTAAAAAGTAGCCAAACAAAGAAAGACTCATCTGATTCACTGGAAAAAACTCGCGGTGAAGGCGAGGAGCCGTCAAATGAGGCAAAGAAAGAATATAAAGATTTCCGAACCAAAGGAGACGGTACGGGCATTCGTTTAATTTCAGCAAGTGATGTTGATAAATTGGATATTGACAGTTCTTTGAAGAAGTTCTTGAAGTCTAAAGTCGGTCAGCCAATTCCAGAGCGTGAAGGTTCTGTGTATGAGCCAATCATCGACCGTGCATACGGAAAATATGCGGCAGTATATGGCTTGACGAACGCTTATACTATCATCGGACCAAAGAACGGCACTGGTGAAATTGCAATTGTTGCGGGTACGCAGCAAGGCGGCATGTCATGTTCAGACTTGAAGTCTGCGTCGGTTCCGAGTCGCTTAGTTGACAGCAAATGTGAAGTTTCTGGCTCATCTCAAACTTATAGCCAAGACTAGTTTTCGTAAATATAGTAAAATAGAGAGGTGAATAAATTTCGCCTCTCTTCTTCATATCAGCCCACGGGCGATCAGCCGCGAGCAATTGCTCAGTTAGTCGATGGTTTGGAAAAAGGTCAGCGCGAGCAAACTTTGCTGGGTGTGACTGGTTCAGGGAAGACGTTTACGATGGCGAATATTATCGCTAAGCGCAATGTGCCGACGCTGGTTTTGGCGCACAATAAGACCTTGGCGGCGCAACTTTTTTCTGAGTTTAAGGAATTTTTTCCGGACAATGAAGTTCACTATTTTGTTAGTTATTTTGACTACTATCAGCCAGAGGCGTACATCGCTTCAAGCGACACTTACATTGAAAAAGATTCGAAAATCAACGACGAGATTGATCGACTTAGGCACGCTGCGACTTCTGCACTGCTTACGCGCCGCGACGTAATTATCGTGGCGAGTGTGAGTTGTATTTATGGCATTGGTTCGCCGGAAACTTACGCCGATATGGCTATTAAATTGACCGTTGGCGAGCGCCGAGTTCAGGACAAGTTTATTCGCCTACTAACCGACATTCAGTATAAACGCAATGACGTCGATTTTGCGCGCGGAACTTTTCGGGTGCGCGGCGATGTTGTGGATATTTTTCCAGCGGGTCAAGACACTGCGGTTCGCGTGGAATTCTTTGGTGATGAAATTGAGCGACTGACGAAGATTGATCCTTTGACTGGTGAAATTTTGGACCGTCCAGACCAATTGACAATTTTCCCGTCCAGCCACTATTCGACGCCGCGTGAGCGAATTGAAAAAGCGATTGTTGGGATTGAAAATGAGTTTAATCAGCGACTGAAATGGTTTGAGGATAATGGAAAGTTTTTAGAGGCGCAAAGGCTAAGTCAGCGCACCAAATATGATTTGGAGATGTTGAAGGAAACTGGTTTTGTGAAAGGGATTGAGAATTATTCGCGCTATTTGACCGACCGAGAACCTGGCGAGCAGCCTGCGACTTTGATTGATTATTTTCCGGACGATTGGCTGCTTTTGGTTGACGAATCACACATGACATTGCCGCAAGTTCGGGGAATGTACAACGGTGATCGCGCCCGTAAGGAAGTTTTGGTTGAGCATGGTTTTCGTCTTCCAAGCGCGTTAGATAATCGCCCGCTTCGATTTGACGAGTTCAATCAGCATATTCATCAGGCAATTTATGTTTCTGCCACGCCAGGAGATTATGAGCTTTCTCATTCGCCAAAGCCAGCCGAGCAGCTTATTCGACCGACTGGGTTGCTTGATCCGCCGATTGAAGTTCGACCAACCGACGGGCAAGTTGATGATTTGATGGAGGAAATTCGCCAGACGATTGCGAAAGGTCATCGCGTGTTGGTGACGACATTAACCAAGCGAATGGCGGAGGACTTGAGTGCTTATTTGACGGAAAACGGCGTGAGGACGGCGTATTTGCATAGCGAAATTGATACGCTGGAGCGTGGCGATATTCTGAAAGATTTGCGACTTGGAACGTATGATGTACTGGTTGGAATTAATCTGTTGCGCGAAGGTCTGGATCTTCCAGAAGTCAGTTTGGTGGCAATTATGGACGCCGACAAGGAAGGCTTCTTGCGCAGTGAACAGGCGCTAATTCAGACGATTGGACGAGCGGCGCGGCACGTTGATGGGCGAGTTATTATGTACGGCGACAATGTTACGGATAGTATGCGTCGAGCAATTGACGAAACAAATCGGCGTCGGGCGATCCAGCAAAAATATAACGAAGAGCATAATATTACACCGCAAACTATTCAGAAGAAAATTGACGACGGTTTGCGCTCGATTATTCCGCAAAAAGAATCTGATAAAAAGCCAAAGCTCAACCTGAAGAAAATTCCAAAAGACGAATATCCGGCTTTGATTAAAGACCTGACGGCTCAAATGGAATTGCATAGCGCTAATTTGGAATTTGAAAAAGCGGCAGAACTGCGTGATTTAATTGCAGAAATTCGTCATACGATGTAGAATAAAAATATTATTAGATTAGGAGGGATTATGGCAACAAAAGAACAACCACAGCCAACAAACGTCGTGCAACCAGAAATGCCGATGCAACCAAATGCTTACCAAGCATATCCACAATACGCATATGAAGACCCAAATAAGGGCAAGGCAAAGATGCTAACTTTGGAGTACGCTTTAGCAATGGGTTCGGCGATTGTTTCAATCATGTTGCTGATTGATATCATAACTAAGGTGTTTGGTTTGTGGACAAATTCAACATCAATGTTATTAAGAAGTGTCGGCGGATTTTTCGCACCATCGATGGTAACTCAGGGAACAGGAATTGTTGCAGCGTCAGTGTTTGCTGTGCTTTTGGCTGTATTGTCACTAGTTCTATTCTCACGTGTATCAAAAGCTGTTCCAGAGCGTGAAGGCTACACAAAGCGAACAGCTTACAAATTGGTAACTTACGGCGGTTTGGCTGTTTTGATTATTCCAGCCGTTGACTTGATTGCTCGATTAGTAAGTATTTTGATCAACTCATTGCTATTTATCGGCGTTGGTGACGGCGGCGAATTCTATAAGAGCTTGTACTTGGGTGAATTCTTGCCATACGCATTAGCTCTTGCAATTGTTGCTACTAGCGCTTACTTCATTTGCCAAATTGTCAAAGGACGCAACATGTCAAAGGCTTTGTCTTTGATGCTGATTGTGGCTTCTTCTGTCGTATTATTGACTGGCGCTATCACAATTGCCGTTAAAGCACACGATACGGGCAGCTCAGTAAAGACTATTCCATCAGATTACAGTCGCTACAAGAACTACCAAGATTACTCAATGTAATAAAACTTGGAAAAATAAAGTCGCTCACTTTGATGGGCGGCTTTTTTTAGTGGTATAATATTGATATGATAACTATTTCTACCAGCGATATTCAGCACTTGGCGAGTTTGAGTAGTCTGGCATTGACTGATGACGAAACCGACGGACTGCGCCAAGATTTGGAAAATATAATTGGCTATATTGAGCAGTTAGGCGAGCTTGACGTGTCGGGTGTTGAGCCGACTTATCAAGTTACGGGACTGAGAAATGTCTGGCGCGAGGATGAAATTCAGGCGGGAATTCCCGTTGAAAAGTTGCTTGATTTGGCGCCAGAAAAACAGAATAATCAAGTGAAAGTTCCGCAGGTATTGTAATGAGTAAGATTAGTGATTTTATCGGCAAGAGCGCAGTCGAGAAAGTAAAAGAAGCATTGCGACGAGTGCGTGAAATTGAGGAATACAATGCGCTGCTTAGCTTGACAGAAGAGCGTGCGCTGGAGCGAGCAGAAAAAGTTGATGCTGGCGAGATTTCTGGACGATTAGCGGGCGTGCCATTTGTTGTAAAGGACAATTTTTTGGCGTTTGGTGCGCCAACGACTGCTGCTTCAAAAATGCTAGAAAACTTTAATGCGCCACTACAGGCGACGGCCGTTGAGAAATTGGAAGCAGAAGGTGCGATTTGCATCGGTAAAGCGAATTTGGATGCTTTTGCGCACGGTGGTTCGACGGAAAACTCGGCATTTGGCCCAACTAAGAACGCTGCGGATGAAACGCGAGTTGCTGGTGGATCATCTGGTGGATCGGCGGTAGTTACAGCGCTCGATGTGGTTCCGTTTGCGCTTGGTACAGATACCGGTGGCTCTATTCGTCAGCCAGCCAGCTTTAACGGAGTGGTTGGAATTAAGCCAACTTATGGGGCAGTTAGTCGTTATGGCGTAGTGGCGATGGCGTCAAGTACGGACACGATCGGTTGTTTTGCTACAAATGCTGAAGATGCGGACTTGGTGATGGAAATTATGGCTGGTCGCGATGATAAAGATATGACGACTTTGCCTGATTTTTGGAATAATCAGCTGGAATTTGCAAAGAAAAAAATAGGTCTAGTCAAACAGTGTATGACCGATGACGTGGACGCGGAAGTTCGCCAAAAAACGCTTGATTATGCGGAGAAATTGAAGCAGCTTGGCTACGAAATTGAAGAAGTAGATTTGAGTATGATGCAACATTCTCTGGCGATGTACTACATAATTGTGCCGGCGGAATTGTCCTCGAATTTGGCGCGATATGACGGCGTGCGATATGGTCATCGAGCAGCGGAAGTGAAAACTTTGGCGGAGCTTTATGGTCGTAGTCGAAATGAAGGTTTCATGACCGAGAATAAGCGACGAATCATGATAGGGAGCTTTGTATTGTCAAGCGGATTTTTCGATGCTTACTATATGCAGGCTCAAAAAGCCAGGACGTTGTTGATTGACGAATTTAAGAAGTTATTTACCGAATATGACGCGCTATTGATGCCAGTCGCGCCGACTCCTGCGTTTAAGATTGGGGAGAATGCTAGCGATCCGATAAAAATGTATTTGGCGGACATTATGACTGTGCCGGCAAGTTTGGCTGGACTTCCTGCAGTTGCCGCGCCAGCTGGAAATAGCGATGAAGGTTTGCCAATTGGCGTGCAGCTTATCGGCGATTATAAGTCGGACAAAAACTTGCTGAAGCTAGTTTCGGAAGTGGAGAAGATTTGATGGACGGATTAATAGTCGCGATAGTTGTTGCGGCGTTGATTATCGGCGCCTTGCTGATGATTTTCATTCAATTGACTTCTCGTGGTCGCGGTCAAATTGACAAGGAAATGTATCAGAGGGTTTGGCGGCAAATTTTGCGCAATGTTGAAACCAGAAAATCGGAAAGTATGCAGATGGCGATAATGAAAGCGGACAAGTTGCTAGACAAAGCTATGCGCGACTGTGGCGTGGCTGGCGAAACGATGGGCGAGCGTATGAAATCTCGCAAAGGATATTGGAGCGATGAAAATGGGCTTTGGGCGGCACATAAATTGCGTAATCAAATTGCCCACGAAACCAACGTAACGGTAACGGCGCAGAGTTTTCGTCGAGCTATGGCGAGTTTTGAACAGGCATTAAAAGATTTGGGAGCATTATAATGAGTGTATATGACGATTATGAAATGACAATTGGTATCGAATGCCACGTTCAGCTGGCGACGAAAACCAAGCTATTTAGTCCGGCCGATAATGACGCTCGCGATGCTGAGCCGAATGGTAAGACGCATCAGATTGACTTTGGTTTGCCGGGGATGTTGCCAGTTTTGAACAAGCACGCTGTTGAGTTGGCGGTTCGCGCTGGAAAAGCTTTGAATTCGCCGATTGCGCACGTTAGCCGATTTGATCGAAAGCATTATTTTTATCCAGATTTGCCAAAGGGCTATCAGACTTCACAGATGTATAATCCGATTATTTTGGCTGGATATGTTGATGCGCCACTGGAAGATGGTTCTTTGAAACGCGTGCGAATTGACCACGCTCACATGGAGGAAGATGCTGGTAAACTGACACATCATGACGGCTATTCGTTGGTCGACCTTAACCGTGCCGGCACGCCGTTGATTGAGATTGTTTCTGAGCCAGATATGCATTCAGCTGAGGAGGCTAAAGCTTACGTTTCAGAGCTTCATAAATTGATGGTTTACGCGGGCGTGACTTACGGTAATTTGTACCACGGAAATATGCGATTTGACGTTAATATTTCAGTAGCAAAGAAGGGTGCAACAGAGCTTGGAAAGCGCGCAGAAATTAAGAATCTCAATTCCTTCCGCAGTGTCGAGCGAGCCGCTGAGTATGAGTTCAAGCGCCAAGTCGATATCTTGGAGCGTGGCGAAGAAGTTGTTCAGGAGACCAGAGGCTGGAATGATGACAAGCAAATAACTATTTCTCAGAGGTCAAAGGAAGACGCGCAGGATTATCGTTATATGCCAGACCCAGATATTCCGCCAGTTGTGTTGACTGGCGAGGTGATCACTGAAATTCAGTCCAAGGTGCCGATGCTTCCGGGTGAATATAGGGAAAAATGGAGCGCGCTAAACTTGGACAAATCTGTTATCAATTCGCTTTTGTCTAATCAGGATTACGCCCAGATTACATTGGAAGTTCAGGAAAAGTCGGGCGAGGCTTCCGCTAAGCGAGTCGCACATTGGTTTGCGAGCGCATTGACAACTTCCGATGAAAATGACGCGCAAACGGACAGTGAATCTATACGCGTGGCGGTTGACGATTTGATAGAATTGGCTGAAATGGCAGAGAAGTCTGAAGTTTCCAGCACCAACGCGAAGGAGTTATTTAATGAGCTTCTGGCTGGCGCGAAAAATCCGCGTAAGCTTGCCGAAGAGAAGAATTTGTTGCAGGTTTCTGATGAATCGGCGATTGCTGCAATCGTTGACGAAGTTCTGAATGATCCAGCTTCGGCGGCGTCAATTGCAGATATCAAGGCTGGAAAAGATAAGGCTATTGGCTATTTGGTTGGGCAAGTTATGAAAAAGTCTAAGGGTCAAGCTAACCCAAGCCTTGCGCAAAAACTGATTCGCGAAAGACTTTAGAATTGCTGAAAATAATAGGGAATAGGAGCTGAAATATGAGAAAACCAACTAAAGCTATCATCGCTGCTGCCGGTTTTGGTACGCGATTTTTGCCACAAACTAAAGCCATGCCAAAAGAGATGTTGCCACTGATTGATAAGCCAATTATTCAATACGTCGTCGAGGAATTGGTTGAGGCTGGCATTAAAGATATCATCATTATCGGTAGCGCGAATAAGCGAGCAATCGAGGATCATTTTGACGAGCCGAATGAAGAACTTTTGGCTAATTTGCGCGCTGGCGGTCCTAAAAAACAACCATTTATTGACGCGGTGCAAAATTTGGCTGATATGGCGAACTTTATTTATATTCGCCAGAAAGGTCCGTACGGCAACGCGACGCCTTTGGCTTGTGCTTCACATTTGATTCATCATGACGAGCCTGTGATTTATACATTTGCGGATGACTTTATTGCGGCTAGTCCAAGTCGTTTCAAGCAGATGATCGAGGCATCAGAAAATCTAGACGGAGCGGTTCTGTCATGTAAGAAAATCACCGATGACGCGGAGTTTGATCGTTATGGAGTCATCAATGGTCAAGGAGTAAAAGACGGCGTTATAAAAATGACGAATATCGTTGAAAAGCCGGGCAAGGAGAACGCGCCTTCTGATTTGGCGAGCGTTAGTAGCTATTTACTTCCGGGCGAGATTTTCGGCTATCTAGACAAAGCCAAGGAAGAGTTTGACGGTAACGGCGAGTTTACGATTCAGCCAATTATGCAGCAAATGATTGACGACGGATTTGATTTCTATGGCGTAGAAATTATGAACGGCACTTATTATGATACTGGCGACAAATTGGAATATCTAAAAACGGTAATCGACTTTGGGCTGCGCGATCCTAACTTCGGTGATAAATTACGCGCTCATCTGACGGATCGTCTAAAATAATGTATAATAAATAGCATGAACGGATTGCTTATTATTCTAGTGGTTTTGATGGTGATTTTTGTCATCATGATGATCGCTATGACAATTTCTATCATCAAATTAACGCGTCAAATTCGCCAAACCCAGCAGAACGTGGAGGCGATAAGTCAGCGAATTGCTAACTTAAATGGAATTGTAAGTACGGTTTCAGTTGGCGTGGAACTAGCCAAAAGCTTCGCTTCAAAGAGCGGATTTTTCTCGAAATTTTTTTCAAAGAAGAAGGTAAAAAAGAGTGAAAAAGTCAACCAAAGAACAGCCAAATAAGCTAGTAAAAAAAGTCGTTCGTGATAATGAAAACGACGCTCGTCGGGCGATTTTGGAGGATTTGTTCTTTGATTTTCATAAATCTCGCCACCAAGTTTACTGGGTGAATTTTGTTCGCGGAATTTTCTTTGGCCTTGGAAGTGCTTTGGGTGCGACATTATTGATTGCGATATTGATTTGGATTTTGGGGCAATTTGCCGACATTTTCCCGCCATTGGCTGATTTTATCAACCACTTAATTGAGACAATGCAACGTCGTCAATAGCGTGCTATAATTGTTATTAATGACTGAGGGGACAAGCGAACAATCATCGTCGGCGGCTTTGAAGCCGTCGGATTTCGTGCATCTTCATAATCACACTTTTCACTCGGTGCTGGACGGATTGACTAAGATTCATGACTTGGTCGATAAGGTTAAGGAGCTCGGAATGGAGGCTGCCGCCGTAACTGATCACGGCACGATGAGTGGCATTTTGGACTATTACAAGACTGCCAAAAAAGCGGGAATTAAGCCGATTATCGGAATTGAAACTTACGTGGCGACTCGTTCGCGATTTGACCGTGATCCAGGTAAGGACAAACAGCGTTTTCACTTGACCGTGCTAGCGATGGACAACACAGGTTTTCACAATCTGATGAAGTTGTCGACGCGCGCCAATCTGGAAGGAATGTATTATAAGCCGCGAATTGACCATGATTTGCTGGAGGAGTTGAATGAGGGATTGATTGTCCTGAGTGGTTGTGCGAGTGGTGAAATTGGCGTGGCGTTGAAAGAAGATGATTATGATCGTGCTCGTGAGATTGCCAAATGGTATAAGTCAATTTTTGGCGATCGTTATTATTTGGAGCTGCAGGACCACGGACATCCGAAGTCGAACACGCACTGGGACGTGCAGGCGAAGATCAACGAGGGCTTGATTAAGCTTTCAAAAGAGCTTGATATTGAAATGGTGGTGACTTGTGATGGTCACTATTTGACGCACGAATATCAAGACGCGCACGAGATTCTGCTTTGCGTTGGGACGGGCTCGTATCTTAGTGATGAAAAGCGGATGAGCTTAAAGGATTTTGAGCTTCATTTGACGGATCCGCGCGACATTATTGATCACTGGGGCGAGGAATTTCCTGAAGTTATTCGCAACACGAAAAAAATAGCCGATCGCTGTGACGTTGAGATTGAACTTGGGCGAATTCTTATTCCAAAATATCCATTGCCAGATGGTGAGAATGAACATTCATATCTGCTTAGATTGACATATCAAGGTTTATTGCAACGTTACAACGGAGCTTCGAAGGAGGAGGCTGAAAAATTAGACCCTGATGAGATTATCCCGAAGTTGTCTGATGAGGTTCGTGAGCGCGCTAAGATGGAGCTCGGCGTGATGGGGAATATGGGCTATGAAGGTTATTTCTTGATCGTCCAGGATTTTATCAACTGGGGAAAGTCGCAGGGAATTGTTTTTGGGCCTGGGCGTGGTAGTGCGGCTGGCTCGATTATTGCGTATGCGCTGAATATTACAGATCTTGATCCTCTAAAATACGGTTTGCTATTTGAGCGATTCCTGAATCCTGATCGTATTTCTATGCCCGACATCGACGTCGATATTCAGGATACGCGTCGCGATGAAGTGATTGAATATTGTGCGAAAAAATATGGCGAGGATCACGTCAGTAATATTGCGACGTTTGGTAAGATGTTTGGTCGTATGGCAGTGCGTGATGTTGCCAGGGTTTTGGAAGTTCCGTACGCTGAGAGCGACCGCTTGGCGAAGTTAGTTCCGCCACCAAACCAGGGGCGGCATATTCCATTATCGGTAAGTATTAAAGAAGACGCGGACCTTCGGAATGAGTATGAGAATAATCCGACCGCCAAAGAAGTTTTGGATTATGCAATTCAGCTGGAAGGGACGATTCGTAGCCACGGCGTTCATGCCTGTGGCGTGGTGATTGCGCCAGATACGTTGGTCAATTACATCCCACTTGAAATGGCGCAAAAGGGCGTAGTAGCAACTCAGTTCCCGATGGGCGAGGTTGAAGAGTTGGGCCTATTGAAGATGGACTTTTTGGGGCTTTCGAACCTTACGATTATTAATAACGCCATGAGGATTATCCGAAAAGCTTACAAGAAAGAAATTAATCTTTCGGAGTTGCCGCTTGATGATAAAAAGACCTACGAGCTGTTTCAGCGCGGCGACACGACTGGCGTATTCCAGTTGGAATCGGCGGGAATGAAGCGATATTTGCGCGGACTAAAGCCGACTACGTTTGAAGATATTATTGCTATGGTGGCTCTTTATCGTCCGGGCCCGATGCAGTTTATTGACAGTTTTATCAGACGCAAACACGGCGAAGAAGAAATAACTTATTTGCATTCTGGAATGAAAAACTCGCTGAAAAATACTTACGGAATTTTGGTCTATCAAGAACAGTTTATGCAGATTTCTAAGGAATGGTGTGGATTTACTGGTGGTCAGGCTGACACATTGCGTAAGGCTGTTGGTAAGAAAAAAATTGACTTGATGAAAAAGGTCAAGCCTGAATTCGTCGAGGGTGCGGTTAAAGTTGGTGGCGCAACTAAGGAAATTGCGGAAACTTTCTGGACTCAGTTGGAAGAATTCGCTAACTATTGTTTCAATAAGTCGCACGCCGCTTGTTATGGTTTGATTGCTTATTGGACGGCTTATTTGAAAGCGCATTATCCTGACGCGTTTATGGCGGCGCTTATGACCAGCGACCATGATGATACTGATCGTCTGGCAATTGAAATCACCGAATGTAAACACATGGGAATTAGTGTGCTGAGCCCTGATGTAAACGAGTCGTTCGTTGAGTTTGCTGTGGTGCCGAATGAGAATAAAATTCGTTTCGGAATGTCGGCGGTGAAGGGTGTTGGTGTTGGTGCGGTCGAGGAAGTTCTGCGGGCGCGTGAAGATGGTCCGTTTACGTCGGTTGAGGATTTTGCTAGGCGCGTTTCAACCAGCAAGTTCAACAGAAAAGCCTGGGAGTCGCTTATTAAGTCTGGTGCGTTTGATGATATGGGCGATCGATCTGATTTGCTATTCAATCTGGATTCTATTACGTCATTTGCGTCCAAGCTCCAAAAAGAAGCCGCCAGTGGGCAGACAAACTTATTCGGAATGTTGGGTGGCGATGACGCAGCGAGCGTACAATCGACTCTTCATCTCCAGAAGGCTCCCGTGAAACACGACGATAAAGAACGCTTGATGTGGGAGCGAGAATTGTTGGGGCTGTACATCTCGGCACATCCGCTTGATAGATATGAAACGTATTTGAGTGAACAAACTCAACCATTGACGCAGCTGGTTCCGGAATATGACAGTCGAATGATGACGGTCGGGGGAATTATTAGCACCGTTCGTACAATTGTCACAAAAAGTGGTTCGAAAATGGCGTTTGTGGGAATTGAGGACAAGTTCGGTGAGGGCGAGATAATTGTCTTTCCAAATCTGTATGAGAAAGTTGGCGCCAAGCTGGTTCAGGACGCGGTGATTCGAGTTTCTGGTAAAAATTCAGCTCGAGATCGTGACGGAAATTTGGGCAATGAAAGTAAGCTAATTGCTGATGACATTATTGTGATTACGGATAACGATATCAATGGCTATGAGTCTACTGGTCGTAAAATGGATGCGCCAAAAATTAGCTCTGCCGTTAAAAAAGAGCGCCGTGAAGCTTATCGTAATCAGAAAAATGAAGCTTCTCCGAAGTCTGCCGTGAAGAATGACGCCGCCAAACCTCAGCCAAAAACTCATTCGACGCCTGTTAATGTTGCGCCAGAAATTCCTGCTTCAAAGTTATTTGTGTATATTAAAGACCCGAATGACCATTCGCGGTTAGTGAAAATGAAGTCTGTTTGCGGCGAGAATGCTGGCACGACTGACGTGGTTTTGGTACTGGGCGAGAAAGAGAAATCAGCCATGCGTCTGCCGTTTAAGGTGGATGCTAATGATAACCTATTAAGCCAATTAAAAAACACTCTGGGTGAAGAGTGTGTAGTTCTAAAGTGATAGTTAGCCCGCTGACAGAGCCTCAGCCGGAGCTGGTTGCTCTACGACGGGCTAACTATATACTGTCAGCGGGACTTAATGTCCCTCTTAGGAAAACTGCCTCTTTCGCTCTCTCCTGTAGCCAGCGATATCACAGACTACCCATGAGAAAACGCACGCAACAAGAGCTAATGTTGCCCCCATTGAAGACATCGAAGAGGGCGCTGACGCTGCTTTTACCATGTATAGAACATATTCCGGCAGGAGCACAATGACAGATACTGCTGTCATAGCAGTGTATCTACGGCCACGTAGTTTGCCGTAGTGTAAATATGACCAGATCGTCACATACAAAATCGCAATGGCAGTGAGTAGTGTAACGATGTTAGAATACATCATAGATCCTTCCAAGTAGAGACTACTTTCTTCAGAGGATTCTGAAAAAAGCTCATACAAGTATAATACATTTTTTTCAATAAAGTCAATAAGCAGACTTGAGGAATTTATTTATCCGTTGTTGAGATTATTTCATCCTCAGGAAAATCAGTCCGAACAGCGCAATTCCTGTTGCGACCGACACGTTGAATGATTCTTTTTGACCGAACATCGGAATTTCTACAGTGAAGTCGCAATTGCCCAAAAGCTCTGGCGTGATTCCGTGGACTTCTTCTCCGAGCAGCAGTGCAAATTTTTCAGGCGGCTGAAATTCTGGCAACATAATACTATCTTTTGATTGCTCCAGAGCGATAATTGACAAGTTTTCTGTTCGCTGATTCTCTTTAATCCAATCATTGATATCTTCGTAAAACTCAAACGGCACCAAACTTTCCGCACCCAAAGCAGTTTTATGAATTTGGCTGGTGATTTTTTCGCGAATGTGCGGCAGGCGAGGATCTTCAGATCGAATTTCTCCATCAACAAGCGCACAAGCAGGCGCCTTGCTACATAAACTCAATTCTGGATACGGCGTGTAACCACTAAGAATAATCTTTTTTATACCAAATCCTTCGGCTGTGCGAAAAATTGCCCCAACATTATGCGTCGAGCGAATATTGTGGACTAACAGAGTAATTTCTGGATTCATATCACTATTATATCACTCGTCAAACCGTAAGCTTTTTGGTATAATTTTCATATGGACGAAGATAAAATTCAGGCGCGACGCCGTGAGCAAGATGAGGAAGCTACTCGTCGTCGAGCGTCAATTTTAGGACTTCAATATCTTGATGGGCGGGAATTTGAAGACACTCTGCCTTTGCTTAAAGATGTTTTGACAATTGAAGAAATGTATAAAGGCAGGCTGGTTCCGCTGGCTTTTAACGAGGAAGACCAGTCTTATCGATTTGGTGTTACGTCGCAAACTTCTGAATCGTTGATGAAGCGAATGCGAGATCAATATGTTGAAAATGGCAAGCGAATCTTCTTCTTCTTAATTTCTGGTTCGGCGTTTCGGTCAATTATGCTCAGGTTTGATCCGCCAAAAAAAGTGATTTACGATAATATCGAAATTGCTAAGGAGGGCGATAGCGATACTCTGGCACAGGTTACGCAGACTTTGGCTTCTGTGGGTACAAATGACGTGTTTAATTATTTGATTGACCAAGCGGATTTGTTGGGCGCGTCGGATATTCACATCGAAAATCAGCGTGAGTCGATTCGAATTCGTATGCGTGTTGACGGAGCTTTGCATACGGTGGCGGAACTTAGCAGGGATAGATACCGAGTGATTATGGCGACTTTGGCGTCGCGTGCGAATATTTCTACCGCTTCCAGAGAGCCTCAATCTGGGCATATGCAACAGGAAATTCATAGAGATGGCGCATCGCACGTGCTGAATTTGCGCGTGGAAGCCGTGATGACGGTGTATGGATTAGACTTGGTGCTTCGATTGTTTAACTTTGATGAGTCAATGTTGAACTTGGATTTATTGAGTATTTCAAAGAAAGAGCGTGAGCAAATCGATGAAGTTATTTCTCATCCGCGCGGGATGTTGTTGATGGTTGGTCCGACTGGTTCAGGAAAGTCTACAACGTTATATAGCATTCTTAATGCCCTTAATACGCCAGATAGAAAGATTATTACACTGGAAGATCCTGTAGAAAATACGATTCCTGGGATTGCTCAGATTCCAATTGATACGACAAATGGACAGAGGTTTGCTGACGGTTTGCGCAGTGTTTTGCGTCTTGACCCAGACGTGGTGATGGTCGGTGAGATTCGCGATAATGAAACTGCGAAGACTGCGATTCAGGCGTCAATTACGGGACATTTGGTGCTGTCCAGCTTTCACGCCAATTCGACTGCGGCGGCGTTTAGTCGTATGATCGATATGATTGGACAAAACCCAATTTTTAGCTCGGCGGTTCGGCTGGTTATTGCTCAGCGACTAGTGAGAAGATTGTGGGATGATAGCAAGGAAGAATATGAGCCAGACGAGGCGACTCGTAAGTGGGTAAAAGAAGTCTTGAAGGATTTGCCAGAGAATGTTGATTGCCCAGATTTGGATACGTTTAAGCTTTGGCGTGCGGTGCCGACGGATGACGTTCCGTTTGGCTACAAGGGGCGAATTCCAGTAATGGAGCAACTGGTCGTGAGCGAGAATATTCAGAAATTCTTGCGCGGCGATGTTGAGGATGTTCATACGGAAGCGATTGAAAAAGCCGCAAAAGAAAATGGCATGGTGACGCTACTTCAGGCTGGCGTGTTGGCGGCTCTTCGTGGCGAAACAACATTAGAAGAAGTCAATAGAGTAATATAATTGACTTTATATCCATAAACTGATAAAATATTAGTTTATGAGCGAAAGACAACGGGATGGTTATGTTGTTAAAGGTGAACTATCTCATACAGAAGATCTTAATAAAAACTACATAAGTCAAATTATAGATTATGTAGAGTTTATTATTAAGCATGTACCGTTTCTTGTTGAAGGTGAGGAGTTGCGCGGTGAATATCAAGAATCTTACGGGGAGGTTCTTAGGTTGTTTCAGCAAATTGAGGAGGGGTATAACAGGCTTCCAGATTGCATAGAGATAGATTTTGATATAGAGGAAGTCAAAGAATCGTTAAGAAGTATATTTAATGGAACATACGAGAAATTTATAAGGGAAAATCTTAGTGTAGTTTTTCCCAAAAATCTGGCGAAAGTGAATATTCCAGAATTTTGCCAAGCTGAAGAGTATGTGATTCCCGATGTAAAACGATGGCAGCATGCTAATAAAATAATTAGTCCTGAACTTGCAGATAGTGAATATATGGACTTTATCGCAGAGGCAAGGGAGGCTGTGACTAAGAGCCTTACTAAGGATGGGGCTTTTGGTTTACCTGATGATTTTATAATTACTAAACCTAAATATATCCCAGGTGATGATGACAAGATGAAGTTAAGTAGTTTTCTGGAAGACTTTAAGTGTCGGAAACTTAAGGAGGTTGAAGATGAGGAATGTAATGGTATTAATCCTGAGGGTGATTTAAAATTTGCCAACAGTGTTCTTGAGTTTATAAAATCCATAAAATTGCCAAGCGAAGAGGAACTAGCCAAGCAATATAAAGAAGCGACAATTAAGGAAAACATTCCAGTGGTTCGTAGCCTTGCTGAATCTATGGCTAAAGAGCATCTGAGCGAGTCTTTAGACGACGCCCTGAGGGTGCTTTCGGAGAAATTGAATGGCTATGAAGTGGCACCTAAAATCGCCGCTGAATCTTTGAATAAGGCGAAGAAGAGAAAGAGAAAGAAGCAATCACACCAGGATAATTGCGAGGTGAGTGATCAGAATATTAAGGCTACTGAGGTTAACTTGAAGGTCGGGGATTATATAGAGCTTAGTCACGAAACATTTCCGTGGTTAGATGATGAAATGGCTAAGGTTTTATATATTAAGAGAAGCGGTAATGGCGTTATGGTAGTAGTCGATGCTCGTACTGAAGCAGCCAAGAGAATTGAACACAGAATGTCTGGCTATGAGACTAAGAAAAAGCAGAAGAGTATTTTGCCCAGTCTTTATAATAAATTAAAATTAGCGGCAGAAATTGTTGCAACGTCAGATTCTGAATTACGTGATTCTTGGACGACCTTAAGATATCGAGATAAAAATAAGTATCCTTTTAGTATCTTTAGCTGGAAAGCCCAAACATCTGACGCACTAAGGATGTATGTGTCGCACATCGCTATGGATAGGGTGGATGATGAGTCTGTGAGAAAGATACTAGAAGAGAACGGTGTAACTCATTTATTAATGCTTTTGGGTGCTTGCGACAAAAATAACCAGGAAGAATTATTGCCAGTATTTACTGGGCGGACTAGGCGCATTGAGGCAGCTGACGGTGCTGGTGTTTAGGCTTATCTAATGACATTTGCGACAGTTTCAACAACACCCTCATCAAACGCGGTTGGGACGACTTTATCGACGGTTGGATTTTCGACCAGGTTAGCTAGCGCTTCAGCGGCCGCTAATTTGTGCTGATCGGTGATTTTCTTAACTTCGTGATCTAATGCGCCGCGGAAAATTCCAGGAAAGGCCAGGGAGTTGTTGACTTGGTTTGGAAAGTCGCTACGACCCGTGCCGATGATTGCGACGCCGGCTTGTTTGGCGACATCTGGCATAATCTCTGGAACAGGATTTGCTAGTGCGAATACGATTGGATCTTTCGCCATTTTTTGGACTAATTCTGGAGTGAGGAGTCCTGCGCGCGATACGCCGATGAATACGTCTGCGTCGGTGATGGCGTCTTCAATTGAGCCAGATTGTGATGCGTCGACATATTCCAATAGTGCGGTTTTTTCAGCGTTTAAATCTGTGCGCGATTTTCCGACAATTCCTCGACTATCCACCACTACGATGTTTTTTGCTCCGTAAAGATTCAACAATTTGATGATTGCTGTGCCAGCTGCACCTGCGCCGATGACTACGAATTTGCAATCTGCCAGGTTTCGTCCTGTCAATTTAGCGGCGTTAATTAAGCCCGCTAATACAACGACAGCCGTACCGTGTTGGTCGTCATGGAAGACTGGAATATCTAATTCTGCCTTCAATCGCTCTTCAATTTCAAAACATTTTGGTGCGGCGATATCTTCGAGGTTGATGGCGCCGAAGCTTGGTGCGATGGCTTTAACTGTGGCAATGATTTCTTCTGGTTCGTGAACATCTAACACAATTGGCACGGCGTCGACATCGGCAAAATGCTTAAATAGCAAAGCTTTTCCTTCCATGACTGGCATGGCGGCTTTTGGTCCCAAATTACCCAAGCCCAAAATCGCTGAGCCGTCTGAGATTACGGCGACTAGATTGTTTGTCCAAGTGTATTTTGGCAAATCGGCTGGATTTTCGGCAATTGCTTGGCTGACTGCGCCGACGCCAGGGCTGTAATAGGCGCTAAGTTTGTCGCGATTAAGCTCCTCTTTATCTCTGAGGCTGGTCGTAATTTTACCTTTGTATTTTTCGTGTAGTTCGAGTGCTAATTTATTGTAATCCATAACTATATTATACTCCAATTTTATTTAATTGATATTTCTTCAGATTTGTGTTATTATCTTATGTAATTGTACGAGAGTTAAATATTCGAGCCTTGTTTGACATGGAGCCGCAGAGGTACAACTGCGTGGTCAGTCGGAGCGAGTTCGGAAGATAGGAAAAAAATTATGAGTTTTCAATTGATTGACAAAATCAACCAAGCACAAAAAAAGCAAGCAGTTGTCGATGCTCGCAGTGGTGACACAGTTCGTGTTTACCAGAAAATTAAGGAAGGCAACAAAGAGCGTATTCAGATGTTCGAGGGTGTTGTTATCCGCACCGACAATAAAAAATCGCACACATCACGCATTACGGTTCGAAAGATCGCTTCGGGTGTTGGTGTTGAGAAGTCATTCTTGATACACAGTCCGCTAATTGAGAAGATTGAAATTGTTCGACGCGCTAAGGTTCGCCGCAAGTTCTTAAGCTTCCTTCGCCAGCGTAGCGGTAAGTCAGCTCGCTTGACGGCTAAGAATTTCGATCGCGCTGCTGTTAATGACATTCATGATGTTAAGGCAGAAGCGGAAGCTGAACGCTTGAAGGAAGAAGCTGCTCAGGCTGCTGCTGCAAAACAAGCTGAAAAAGATGCTGCTCAGGCTGAACTTGACGCTAAGGCTGCTGAAGTTGCAGCTCGCCATAAAGACGCGTAATTGTCAATTGGTTAATCATTAAAAACCGTCTCTTAATCTGAGGCGGTTTTCTCATGTTATAATCTCAATATGGCAATATTTCATTATATATCCGTCCTTGTTCCGACGACTTTAGCTGTGGCGACGCCTTATGTTTTGAGAAGAAACGGCTTTGATAATGAGAAAAAATATCGCTGGCTACTTTACGCAGCGTGTTTGTTGTTTTTCATATCTTGGTATTTGCCGTCGCCGTTAATTGACGGACAGGATACTAGTTTTACGACGCACTTCGTGGGCGGTGGGCTATTTACGGGGCTATTCTGGGTATATTTGGTTTCGTCGATGAAATGGCAAGCGCATTGGCTGGTGACGGCGTTTTCAGTATTTGCTTTAGTTTCGGCGTTGGGTTGTATTAATGAATTGGCGGAATTATTTATGGTCAAGGTGGGCTTGGCGAGTATAAAATTGGACGACACGAATTGGGATATTTTGGCGAATACATTAGGCGCGGCAACAGTTTGGATTGGCTGGATTATTGCGAATTTTATGACGAAAAAGGGAAGATTGTCGGGTGATTATGGGAATTGATGAAGTCGGGCGCGGCGCGTGGGCTGGACCGTTAGTGATTGGCGCGGTGGTTTTGGGCGGCGCTGAAATTGAAGGGCTTGATGATAGTAAAAAATTGACCAAAAAACGACGTGAGTTGCTTGATGAGGAAATTCGCGAGCAAGCATCGGCTTGGGCGTTGGGCTGGGTTTCTGCTGAGGAGCTGGACGAAATAGGAATGAGCGAGGCGCTTAAACTGGCGACGCGGCGCGCAGTCAAAGAAATCCAAGCGAAATGCCAGAAAAACGGCTCGAAGTTTGATGAGATTATTATCGATGGGACGGTCAATTTTTTGGCGGGTACACCGCTAGAAAAGTATGTAACAATTATAGCGAAAGCCGACGGTCTGATTCCGAGCGTTTCGGCGGCGTCGATTATTGCTAAGGTGGCTCGTGATAAATTTATGGCGGAGCAGGATAATATTTATTCGGGATATGATTTTTCTTCGCACGTTGGTTATGGAGTGGCGAAGCATCGAGCGGCTATTGATAATCTGGGTGTGACTCCGCTGCATCGGCTGAGTTTTGCGCCGTTGGCTAAATATGCTAATACTGGGGCAAATTCGCAAAATGCGTCTGACGATAGAAAATCTAAAAACCAGCAAAAAGACACGACGCGTCAAATTGGCGATAAAGGTGAGCAAGCGGCGGCGGATTGGTTGGTGGGCGATGGTCATGAAATTATAGAGCGGAATTGGCGGACGCGATATTGCGAAATTGATATTGTTAGTAAAAAAGATAATATTTTATATTTTACAGAGGTCAAATATCGGAAAAATGACAATTTCGGCGATGGCTTGGCGGCGATTACAAATAAAAAACAGCAACAAATGCGTTTTGCTGCAGAGATGTTCATTGCCAAAAATGCGCAATATGAAAGCTGTGATATGCAAATACTGGCAATTTCTGTCGATGGAAATCCGCCCGTAGTTGAAGAGTGTGTGGTGTTGGAATAAATCGTTCGCTTTCGTCGTTTTCGACTCATCAGCATAGACACGCATCTATGGAGCGAACATGACAAGTGAGAGAGTCTCTAGCGGAGAGTCTACGGACTCGCCATGTTCGCGAGGCTATTGCCTGCTACTCCTGGTTGTTGGAGAAGCAGACGATAATGTAGGGATCGGGAGTAGCTACCCACGGGTTGGGTTCTGTGTAGTTGAACTCAACGCTATGAATCGTCTCTTCGAGGCTCTGGAGCCTCTTAAGGAGTGCCTCGCGACAGCTGTGGCTGTCTGCGACTGCCTGGGTGATTAGGCGGTTGTGATCATGGACACAGATCGTGTCCGGAAGTTTACCTTTCGCAAGGTATTCATCGATTGTTGCCTCCTCGACTTCCTTGCAGAACTCAGGGATCCCCTCTTCGAAGAAACGGGAGACCTCATTTTTTCTGAGTGTCTCCATCCTCTCTTCTGCCTCCTTGAGGTTGGCAGCCCTCTTTGCCTTGACTTCGGGGGTGATGAACGTAGACATTGCAGTACTTTCTCCTCATCTGGGCGAACGCCCGTGTTGGAAACACTGATCGATGCCCGGATGGCGAACGATCGAAGATGAGGTTTCGGGATACTTCTTAAAATATCGCAAAATCTCACCTTCGTCTTATAGATTCTCTTCACTTGTCAAAGTGCGCTTTCGGACAAAACAACGGTTCTGTCAACAAAAGCTGTATTCACTTATATCACAAATAAAATAAAATGTCAATAGATTTTGTCAAAAATGTGGCATAATATATCACAGTGTTGTTTGCAAAGCAGAGAGCACGTCCGCCTTATCTCGCTCAATCAGCTCAGCGCGCGCGGATATTTCGGTAATTCCCAGCTTAATCGTTCTGGCTAGGGCTGGAATATTTTCCATCGGTTCAAAGAATTGTCGGAAATCGTCAAGTTCGTCGGTTGTCAGTAGCGCCGTAGCTGCATAGCGAATAAAATCGTCGTAACTTTTATCCTCACCAAACGTATCTTCGACCCACGCCCAGTTTTCTTTCAGCCAATTCCACGCAATCTGGCGATTTTCCCGCGTCCGAATTAAATATACAAACCAACGGCTGGCGTCTTGTGGGCGGATAACATTAGAATCTTTAATGTTGGCAAGAATTTTTTCTGCTGTTTCAGAGTTTTTAGTAGAAGTTAGTCCAATTGCAATATCATTCTGCAGGTCATTTGACGGCGTGTTTTTATACGTGGCAAAGAGATTTTCAATCATCTCTGGCGTCTCGAAATGCCTCACGTTTGCGCTGATAATTAAGGCTCGAATTTCTGTCGGTAAGTCTTCCAATTTATTATTATCAAAACGCGTTTTTGCCTCGTTCAAAACTTCTTCATCTTCGCTATACATCATCAAACCTAAAGCCGTGGTGCGTCGTTCGCGGTCGTCATCCGATTCTCCAGCTTTTTCATCCCAGCCAAGCTCTTCAAATGTGGCGCGCGCAAATTCTCCAGAAATTTTCTTTAATGAATCTCTGGCGGCGTCATTGTCATCGACAAATTTTCGCAGTTCCGTCAAGGCGCCAGCCGCCATACCGAAGACTTTTTCGTTGGTTTCAGTTTTTAGCGACAATGCCAATGGAAGTAGTGACGCCGAGTTTTCAAATCCAGCGCGGGCGAGTATTGTCGCGTCCTGTAAGGTACAAATCTTATCCAAGGTTGGCAATTCCGTAATGTTTTTCAATAAATATTCGCGAGTGGATTCGTCATATTTGGTGATGAAGTGGGCACTTAAGCCGCAGTTTAATTGCAATGGCTTTTCAATAGAAACGGTGGTTTCTTTTTGATCCAAGATTTTTACGTCAAGCGGTTGGTTTGCGAATAATGGAATCGGCCATAACGCGTCGGACGGTTGGTGTTCGCCGATGAAGAATCGTTCCTGACTTAAAATCGCGGTATCGTGACTGTTTGAAACTGATACGACAGGAAGGCCAGGTTGGGAAATCCAAGCGTTCATTAGATTGACGATTGGCTGACCGCTCGCTGATTCCAATTCTTGCCATAAATCATTTCCGACGGTGTTTTTATACGCGAATTTTTCAAAATATGATTTAAGTCCAGCGCGAAATGCCTCTTCGCCGATAAGTTTTCTGACCATAACAAGCAGTCGCCCGCCCTTAGCATAAACAATTGCCGGGTCAAACAAAGTGCTGATTTCGTCTGGATGATTGACGTCGGCTTGAACGGATTGAACGCCATCCAAACTGTCGCGCCTGAGTGCGGCTGTTACTTCATTCGTGGCAAAATCTTCCCACATGCGCCATTCGGGATGTAATGCATCAATCGCCACGTACTCCATCATATTGGCAAAGCTTTCATTGAGCCACAAGTCATTCCACCACTGCATGGTAACCAAATTGCCGAACCATTGATGGCTGAGCTCGTGCGCGATAACCGTAGCAATGAAGCGCCTGGATGATTCTGGGGTTAATTCTGGGTCCGCAAGCAAACAGCTTTCGCGGTAAGTAATTAATCCCCAGTTTTCCATGGCACCAGAGGAGAAGTCGGGAAGAGCGACGTGGTCAGATTTTGGCAATGGATATTTGACGCCGAAATATTCATCATAAAAATCAATCGAACGAGTGGCTATGTCTAACGCAAAATCTAAGGTATTTTCATTCTGAGCTGGTGTCGCCCAGATGTTGACCTCGACACCAGATTTGGTGCGAGCTGATTTTTTATGCAACTCACCAATTACAAAAGCCAGAAGATAACTGCTCATTCGTGGGGTTTTCTCGAAAGTTGTTGTGAGTGAATCGTTGTTTTCTTTCTGGAATTTTACGGGCATATTTCCCAAAACTGTTATCCCTGGGCGAGTTATTAACGTCAAATCGTATTCAGCTTTTGCAGCTGGTTCGTCAACGCAAGGGAAAACTTCGCGGGCGTGATGCGATTCAAATTGAGTAGCGAAAAGTTGTTTTTTAATGCCGTCGTGAGTGAAATAACAAGGATATAAACCGTGCATTGCGTCGGTGATGGTTCCGAAAAAATTGATGAGAATTGTGTGTTTTCCGTTTTTAAGGTTCGGCTGAGATAATCTCAATTCGTCAAACTCACCAAATGAAACGTCGGCGGGCTGATTGTCAATTGTGGCTGATTGAATTGTTAAGCCTTTGGAGTGTAGCGAAATTGATTCGCTGGTGTAATCGCCAGAAATGATAACTGTGCCAGAAAATTCTTTTTCCTCGGCGTGTGTTAAATCGAGGGTTAGGTTGTAATGATTTGGTGTGAATGTGTCAAGTAAGCGTGGAACTTTAGTCATAGTTTAATTATAATACAGTCATGAGGGTGAATAAAATACGACGTCGACAAGTGATGGTTGCGTTGGTAATTTTGATAGTCGGCGTGGCGGTTTGGGCTTCGCGAATTTCGCAACCCGAACCTCAGACAATTCAAACTTCAACGCAACGAGAATTATTTGGTAATTCGAACGCCAGAGCGGAATTGGAAAAAATAGAAGTTAAAGGACGTGCGCCAAAGACTGGTTATTCCAGAAAGCAATTCGGTAATGGCTGGGGCAAAATTAACGGCTGCTCTGTACGAGAAGTGATTCTGGCGCGAGATCTTACGGATGAGAAAATTGATGAAAAATGCCGAGTTTTGTCGGGTGTATTGAATGATCCGTACACTGGTCAAGTAATCCAATTTCAGCGCGGCGAAAAAACCAGCTCTAAGGTTCAGATTGATCACGTCGTGGCTTTGAGTGATGCTTGGCAAAAGGGTGCGCAGCAAATTTCTCCAGAAGAACGAGAGAAGTTGGCAAATGATCCGTTGAATCTATTGGCAGTTGACGGTCCAGCGAATCAAGCCAAAGGTGACGGCGACGCGGCGACTTGGCTGCCGAGCAATAAGCCGTTTCGTTGTCAGTATGTAGCGCGCCAGATAGCAATAAAGCGACGATATCACTTGTGGGTAACGGAAGCTGAAAAAAGCGCGATGTCAGGCATTCTGGAAAAGTGTACTGAAGTAAATTGACAAAATACATTTCACATGTTAAAGTTTCAGTATGAGTCCTGAGGTGAGGCTTGCTAAATTATCGGTAGATGACAACGAGGTTTTGAATCGGGCAATTCCTGCTTATGTAGAATATACCTCAGGCTGCGACTCTATGACCGATGCGAAGGGGGCTTTAATAGGTTACATAGAGGGTATGAATAATTATTACTGTAGTGATGTTTTTGTTGTCGATACTTCTGATGAGTTGTCATTTGGACTTGTGACTGCCTGTCTCGATGGATATAAGATTACGATAGAAGATCTTTTTGTTAGTAAAGTTGCACGTAATCGAGGAATTGGGCGAGCGGCTATTGCGGCTTTAGCTGGAGAATATCCGGATGCGCGTGTTATCGAATTGTATTCCTTGAAATCTGCTGAAGGATTTTACCAGAGAATTGGATTTGACCAAATATCGCCGGCTGATAATAAGTGTTTATCTCTTTGGCGAAAAGAATTGGATTGACAGAATAAAATCTTTCCGATACAATAGGAAAGTACTAATCCGGCCGGCAGGTCGGAGTTTTTCGTTTATGGAAGTTTGAGACGGAAAAAGATATAATTAATAAGAAGGAGAATATAATGGAAGATTTGAATATCAAGCAGTTGACGTTGGCAGTGCGTACGATTGCTGAGGAAAAAAACTTGCCAGAAGAAACAGTTTTGAGTGTGATTGAGCAGGCGATTGCGGCGGCTTGGCGTCGTGATAACGGCACGCGAGATCAGTTGGTTCGCGCAAGCTTGAATATCAACAACGGTACGGCTGTCGTGTCGGTTGTTAAAACTGTTGTTGAAGAAGTTGAGAATGACGCCAATCAAATCGACCTAGAGGAAGCTAAGGAAATAGATCCTGCGGCTGAGCTTGGTGGTGAAGTTGTGATGGAAACTCATAACGTGACGACTTTTGGCCGAGTTGCAGCTCAGACTGCTAAGCAAGTGATTTTGCAGCGTTTGCGTGAAGCTGAGCGTGAAGTTGTTTTGGCGGAATTTGAGGATAAAATCGGTACGGTTGTTATCGGTACAGTTCAGCGAGTTGAGCCACGCGTTGTGCGAATTGAGCTTGGCAAGGCTGTCGGAATTATGCCTCAGAGTGAGCAAATTCCTGGCGAATATTACGGCGTTGGTCGTCGAATTAAGGTTTATATTAAGGACATTGAGCGCGAAGGTCGCGGTCCGCAATTGATTCTTAGCCGCGGTAACGAAGAGTTTGTGCGATTCTTGTTCAATCAAGAAGTTCCAGAGATGGAAACTGGTGCGGTTGAGATTAAGGCAATCGCTCGCGAAGCTGGTCGCCGAACCAAATTGGCGGTTTCTTCAGCGTTACCTGGCGTTGATCCAGTTGGTACGTTTGTTGGTGGTCACGGCGCCCGCGTTCAGGCTGTGATGAATGAAATTGGCGAGCAGGAAAAAATTGACATTATTCCATACGAGGAAGATGCGGCTGGATTTATTGCTAATGCGATGAGTCCGGCAGAGGTTTTGAGTGTGACTGTTAATGAAGATGAAAAGCGTGCGACGGTTTACGTTAGCGAAGATCAGCAATCGATAGCAATTGGTCGCGCTGGACAGAATGTTCGCTTGGCAAGTCGATTGACTGGTTATGAATTAGATATCGAAGCAAAAGCTCCTGTTAAGGCAGAACCAAAACCTCGAAAGAATATTGAGGATAGCTTGATGAGCGTAGTTGAGGAGGTGGCGGAATAAGCTGCCTTCTGCGAATCGCCGAAAACGAAAGGAGGGCGATATGTCAGAAGATTTTTCTGAATTAGAACCTCGGCTGACAGAAACGGCTCGGGCCAGTTTGGGGCGAGCTGGTTTTCTGGCGCATAATGAGGGGAGTGAATATGTTGGCACGGAGCATATTTTGCTTGGTGTGCTGGCGCAGAATTCGTCGCTAGGCGCAAAGATTTTGGCTGAAAATGGCGTAACTTTGGATCGTGCGGAAATGGCGTTGAGCCTGACCGCAAAGCCGCTGGTGATTACGATTGTAAGCAAGGGTTTGAGTGCTGAAGTTGTTGAATTGATAAGAATTGCTTGGCAATTAGCGGTTGAATTTGGACAGGAAAAAATTGGCACGGAACATATCGTTTATGGAATGCTGCAGCAACACGAGGCGCGAGCGACTAAATTGCTGCGGGATATGAACGTTGACATTGACAATCTGCGTGGAAGTTTGGAAGATGTGTTTGATAAACAGCAGTTTGAATCTCTGCAGAGTGAACGCAGTGTGGCGAGTAAAAATTCTGGCGATTTGCGAGTTTTGGAGAAATTCGGTGTCGATTTGACGCGACGCGCCAGTGAAGGATTTTTGGATCCGGTGATTGGTCGAGCGTCGGAAATTCAGCGAATGATCACGATTTTGGGCAGGCGTAGCAAGAATAATCCAGCGCTAATTGGCGAACCTGGCGTCGGTAAAACTGCGGTCGTTGAGGGTTTGGCGCAGAGGATTGCTGATAATAAAGTTCCCGAATTTTTGAAAGGTAAGCGACTTTTTCAATTGGATTTGACGGCGATGATTGCTGGAACGAAATATCGCGGGCAATTTGAGGAGCGATTGCAAAAAGTTCTGGCGGTCGCCAAAAAACATCAAGAAGTTATTTTGTTTATTGACGAGTTGCATCTGTTGGTTGGCGCTGGTTCGGCCGAAGGCTCGATGGACGCGGCGAATGTATTGAAGCCGGCGTTGTCGCGAGGCGAGGTGCGGCTAATTGGCGCGACGACGTTTGATGAATATCGAAAACATATCGAAAAAGATGCTGCGTTGTCACGGCGCTTCCAGTCGGTGACGGTCAATGAGCCGTCGCCAGAAGAGGCGGTGGAGATGATGCGGGGTTTGAGAGAAAAATTAGCCAAGCATCACCAAGTTCAAATTCCTGACGAAATGCTGACTGAAGCGGTAGATTTGAGCCAGCGTTACGTGACGGAGCGATTTTTGCCAGATAAAGCGATCGACGTGATTGACGAGGCAGCGAGTTTATTGAAGTCTAGTTCGCCAATAAAATTGTCGCGTAAGGATAAATTGGCTCGCCAAATTAAGCGATTGGCTGGAAAAATTGACGCCGCGGTCGAGGCTGAAAATTACGAAAAGGCTGCAGAATTTAAGATGCAAATGAGGCAATTGGAATTGCAAGCCGAAGCACTGAAAGATGAAGCCAGTGATGAGCCGGTGTTGACCGATGAATATTTGCGTCGAGCGGTTTCGGCAATGACGAATATTCCGATTGACAGATTATCGTTGAATCAGATGAAGGATTTGATCCGCCTGGAGAAGCGACTGAGCCAGAGCGTTCTTGGTCAGAATGAAGCGATTGAGCAACTGGCGCGCGCGATTCGTCGCAATAAAGCTGGGCTAAGTCGTCAGAGTGGGCCGCTTGGGTCGTTTATCTTTCTGGGTCCGACTGGAGTTGGTAAGACGGAATTGGCGCGAGTTCTGGCGCGGGAAGTTTTTGGCGGCGAGGATAGTTTGATTAAAATTGACATGAGCGAGTTTTCCGAGCGTCACACGGCTAGTCGTCTTGTCGGTGCGCCGGCTGGCTATGTTGGCTATGAGGATGGCGGGAAATTAACGGATAAAGTTCGTCGTCGACCGTATAGCGTGGTATTGTTCGATGAGATTGAAAAGGCGCATCCTGACGTTCTGAATTTGCTTTTGCAGATTTTGGAGGACGGCAAGTTGAGCGATTCTCACGGACGAACAGTGAGTTTTCGGCAGACGATTATCATCTTGACGAGCAACGTCGGCGCCGAGCAAATGATTCAGGATTCGGAGCTGGGATTTGGTGCGTCTGGGCAGAAAAAGTCGGCTAGCGAAACTCGTCACGAGAAAAATTCGCGTGCCGCTCTGCGTGAGCTTGAGGAATTTTTGCGTCCAGAATTGATTGGAAGATTTGATAACGTGATTACATTTAAGCCACTCTCTCGTTCGGTCGTGCGAAAGATTTTTGACAATCTCACGTCTGATTTGGTCAAGGCTGTTGCTCGACATGGAATGACGCTTGATATTACTTCTTCGGCGAAGCGTTGGTTGATCGATCGGGGATTTGATGAGCAGCGCGGCGTGCGAGTTTTAAGACGAACAATTCAATCGGAGCTGGCGGATCCGCTGAGCGATGTTTTATTGTCCAATAAAGCAAAACCTGGCGACACGCTGGAGGCTAAAATTGATAATGATAAGGTGGTGATTAATGTCAATCGTGCGTAAAATATTCAGCGTCCTTGCGCCTATAATTGTACTTTCTGCCGCGGTTTTTGTGATGATGAATCGTCAGCAAATCATTGACGAGATTACGCTGTGGCAATATAAGCCGAGTGCGGAAATTGTCGCTATTGCTGACCGCGTAAAGATGTCGGATGTTGGCAGAAAAATGTTCTATGTTTCTAATCCGCAAATCAAATCGGCAAATGAGTTTAACGAAGACTGTCGGCGTGTGGAAAAGGGAAATGCAATTTTGGGTTGTTACAATCCGTCGTCTAGGGATATTTATATTTATAACGTGACCAATTCTGAGCTTGATGGCGTGAAAGAGGTGACGGCGGCGCATGAGATGTTGCATGCTGCTTGGGAAAGGCTGAGTGCGTCGGAAAAATCTCATTTGAGCGAGCTTTTGGAGCAGGCTTATAATAATGTGAAAAATAAGAAATTGTCCGAGCGGATGGAGTATTATGATCGTGCGCAACCTGGAACGAGAGCTAACGAGTTGCATTCGATTTTGGGGACGGAATTTGCCGATTTGGGCGACGAGCTGGAAGAATATTATCGACGATATTTTACTGATAGATCCGAAGTTGTGAAATTGCACGCGCAATATCAAGAAAAATTTGAATCCAGAAAAAATGAAGCACAGAAATTGAGCGAGTCGTTGAAGGTCCGGAAGGAAAAATTGAACAGAGAATTATCGCAATATTCAACTGATTTGGCGGATTATAATGGTCGCGTGGCGGACTTTAATCGGCGAGCGGGCATTAGCGGCGGATTTTTGTCACAGAGTGATTTTTATAGTCAACGTCAAGCCTTGAAGGCGGAGCTCTCGGAGTTGAACAAAAGGCGTGCTAATTTGAATTCTGAGATCAATTCTTACAATTCTGATGTTTTGCGGCTTAGGGAATTGGGTGTGCAGATTGATGAGTTGAATAAAAGTTTGGATAGTTTGGAGGGGGCGAAATAATGGCGAAAGCTAGAAGTCAATTTGTTTGTCAGCAGTGCGGGGCTAGCTTTTCAAAGTGGGCTGGCAGGTGTGAAAATTGTGGGGAATGGAATTCGCTAGTCGAGCAGGTCGTTTCTTCTGGCGGGTCGTCTGTTGTCGATAAATCGGCTGGGCGCGGCAAAGCCTTGAAAACGTCCAGCATCCGTGAAGCCGTCTCTGAATCTGGATTAGAAAGATTAAGCACGGGAATTGATGATTTGGACGCTGTTTTGGGCGGCGGTTTTCTGGTTGGCGGCGTGGTGTTGGTGGCGGGTCAGCCAGGAATTGGGAAAAGTACGCTTTTAGCGCAAGTTGCGGCACATATTGCCAAATCAAAATCGGTGCTATATGTGAGCGGTGAGGAATCGGTTTCTCAAGTGAAGCTTCGTGCGGAGCGTTTGGGTGCGGCTAATTCGGAAAAAATGCAGCTGGCGTCCAGTAATAGCGCGGAAGATATTGCGGCGTCAATTCAGCAAGGTGGATATGATCTGGCGATTGTCGATTCGGTTCAGACAATTTCTCTCAGTGAGATTTCCTCAGCTCCTGGGTCTGTTAGTCAGATCACCAACTCGTCAAATGTAATTATTCGTGCCGCCAAAGCTTCGGGTACGGCGGCGATTTTGGTTGGTCACGTCACCAAAGAGGGTTCGATTGCTGGGCCAAAGATATTAGAACATTTGGTGGACGTTGTGCTGAATTTTGAGGGCGATCGATATGGCGGTTTTCGAGTTGTTCGGGCGCAGAAAAATAGATACGGCTCGACTAATGAAGCGGCGATTTTTGAGATGGACGAGCAGGGACTAAGAATCGTGAAGAATCCGTCAGCCGAGCTTCTGGCGGAGCGTCAGAATCTGGATGGATCAATTGTGTTGGCGACCATGGAAGGTGCACGTCCGCTTTTGGTGGAGATTCAAGCGCTAGTCAATCCGACGAATTTTGGCTATCCTAAGCGCACGGCGAGCGGTTTTGATCTGAATCGATTGAATCTGTTGGTGGCGGTTTTGGAAAAGCGAACCAAGTTGAAATTGGCGGACAAAGATATTTATGTCAATGTTGTTGGCGGTCTGAAATTAAATGATCCAGCGGCCGATTTGGCTGTGGCGATGGCGATTGCTAGCGCTAGCGCTGGGCGAAGTCTGGATGAAGGCGCCGTAGTGTTTGGCGAGATTGGTTTGGGTGGCGAGGTTCGCTCGGCGACGAATTGGCAAGCTAGAATCAAAGAGGCGAAGAAACTGGGTTTCACTTATGCGATTGCACCGAAAGTTCATAAAGATAAATTTATAAAAGGCGTCAGCGATATGCGGCAGGCGCTAATTGACTATTTACAATAGAAAGGGAAAAAATGAAAGATTTTTACGGATTGATAATAATTACGATGTTGCTTGGTTTGGCGGCTGAGGTTTATTTCTTGGCGAAACCGCGACGAAATTCATCTGTGGGCGCGGCGCCGATTTTGGTCGACACGTCAGTGCTTATGGACGGGCGAGTGACTGAGCTGGCGAAGACCGGATTTCTGCTGGGCAAAATTATTGTGCCGAGGAGTGTATTGACGGAATTGCAATTATTAGCCGACGGCGCAGACCATGACAAGCGTGAAAGGGCGCGATTCGGCATGGATGTCGTGAAGGAGCTTAAGGATATTTTGAAGTCTTCATTTGAGCTATATGATGACAATATTCGCGTGCCTGAAGGTGTGGACTCGCGCTTGTTGAAATTAGCGAAGGAGATGGACGCGGCAGTACTGACGCTTGATTACAATTTGAATAAGGTGGCGCAAGTTGACGGCGTTAAGGTTTTGAATATCAATGAGCTGGCGAAAAGTTTAAGGATGAGTTATTTGCCTGGCGACGAGCTGGATTTGGAGTTGTCGCAGAAGGGGCAAGATTCTCATCAGGCAGTTGGCTATTTGAAAGATGGAACGATGGTGGTTGTCGAGAATGCCAAGCGCTACATTGGGCAAACGAAGAAGATTGAGATCATCCGAAGCTTGCAGACCGACGCTGGAAAAATGATGTTTGCGAAGCTTGTGGTTGAACAGAAAAAACCTGTAAAGCAGAAGACCAGCGTTCCTAAGAAGCGCACAAATGGTCGCTCAAAAACATCAGCTCAACACGAGGCTGAGCTGATTAATTTGGTGAATAAACAATAGTTTATTTAGTTGACTTGAATGCTGCCAGTTGAAGTGGCGGTGTAATATGCAGAGTCTCTTACGGTTACAGAAACTGTGTGCGATCCTGCCGTATCAAGTTCTACTGTGGCGGTCTGCTTGCCGCTTGAAGTAATTTCTGAACTCTTAATGCTCTTTCCATCCACGGTAATTTCGATTGCCGATAAGCCCCAAGTTCCTGCTGTAACGTCGACATTTATCGTATATTTCTTACCACTGTTGGTGTATGATATTGCTCCAATTTGCGGTTTAGTGTCGTCGCACTTGTGAACGTCATCTTCTGCATTTGCGTCGTAGCCTGAAGGAACGGTAATTGATTCTTTCTTAGTCAAAGGATCTATAATCTTTGTTACTTCAATCTCTTCCTTTGCGCCATCCGGAGTACAGTTTGTTGCCTTTTTCTTAGAGACTTTATCGAAGGTAATTTTCTCTGTAGATTGACTTTGTCTCTTATTCCACCATGATGGGTAGAGTTCACCGTTGACAGTCTGGATTCCGCTTGGTCGCTCATACCATTGACCCGACTTCCATTTGCCTTCCTTGGCGTAAACTTGGGTGTGGGCAAATTCCATAACGCTTCTAATCACCGGCATACCGTAGTTGGAGGCTGATGTGCCAATCACGCTGGTGTCGGAGTTTCCGAGCCACATTCCCATAACTAGAGCTGGGCTGTAGTTGATAATCCAGAGGTCTTTTGGCTGCGATCCCTTGTCTGACGTACCGGTTTTTGCAGAGGTTCGAACGCCATTGACGCCCATCCAGCCGTGAAGTCCAGGGGTTCGATCGGACAAGATGTCATTCACGATGTATGCTGATTGCGAGTCGATAACTTGCTTGCCTTCATCTTTCCATTTTTTCAGAGTTTCACCTTGGCTGTTCTTTACCTCGATAACACTTGAAATATCTTTTTGGACTCCCATTCGCGCCAATGTTGAGTAGGCATTTACTAATTCCGTCTGCTTGGTTCCACATGCGCCAATTGCTGCACCGAACCCGTAACCGCCGGCATTTTCTTCCTGGCGGCAATAGTTGGTGTCGCCCATCCTGCGGATTCCTTCGACGACAGGTTTAGCGGATCCGTCGCCAACGATGTAAGCGGCTTTAATGGCTGGAACGTTTCGGGATAGAGCTAGCGCTCTTCGAATATTGATGGCGCCCATAAACTTATTGTCCCAGTTCCTTAGAGTTGCGCCGTACAATTTATCAATATTTTCGTCGGCTAAGACTGTGCCACTGCCGTATGCTTGCTTGCTGTCGTGTTTGTCGAACAATTGAGTAAAGACAAGCGACTTAATCGTGGAACCTGGCTGAATATAGGAAACTGCGGCGTTGTCCTGACCGAAGCCAGTGTAATTAAAGTCGCGACTACCAACAAGCGCTACGATTTGTCCAGTCTGAACATCCTCAATTGTTGCGGCGCCGTTACTAATTCGCACAGCGTCTGGTCGACCAGTTGCAAAGAACGACTTCATCTCGTTTTCAAGCTTTTCCTGAATTCGCCAGTCGAGGGTGGTTTTAATCGTCAATCCACCGCGTCCAACGACTGACTCTCCAAGTTCTTTACTCAACTGGTTGCGAACCATTAGTAGGAAGTGAGGAGCCTTAATATTCTCCAAGTGCTCGGTCTGTGGCTTAAGCGTGCTTAAAATGTCAATCTTTTTAGCTTTTTCAGCCTCGTCCTTGGTAATAACGCCTTGCTCGGCCATGTAATCCAGAACTGTATGTTGTCGGGTAATCAAAGCCTTATTTCCAGCGGTGTTGTATGGATTATAGTAAGTTGGATTCTGTGGAATACCAGCAATTAGCGCCGCTTCCGCTAGCGTCAGATCTTTAGCGTGCTTTCCGAAGTATGTCTGAGCGGCTGATTCTGCGCCGTTACGACGACCGCCGTATGGAGACTCATTCAGATATAATGACAGAATTTGGTCTTTGCTGTACATACGCTCGACTTCAATTGCGAGGATGATTTCCTTAATTTTTCGAGGAATACCGCTAATTGATCGGTCGCCAGCCTCATCTGCGAAGAAAACTTGCTTGACTAGCTGCTGTGTCAGAGTTGATCCACCCTGAACTTGACGACGTGAAGCAGTTGAGAGCATTGCGCGCAACATACCGCTAATACTGATGCCGTGGTGATTATAGAAGTTTCGGTCCTCAATTGCGACAGTGGCTTTTTTCAAATAGTCGCTAATCTGGTCAGATTCGACAACCAATTGATAATTGCCCGTACCTTTATCCTCCCAAAGCAAATTGTCGTTACGGTCGTAATATTTAGTGACAGTCGTTTGAACGCGTTTAGCAAGCTCGCCAGGGCGAATTTTATCGAGGTCTTTACGGAAGTAAGCGAACATTCCGCCGATAAGTAGCAACATCAACAAAATACTGACGCCAAGAATTTTCAGCGCCATCAGTCCGCCGCGCTTGGAGAACCAATATTTCGCCAATCGCTTCGGATGTAATCGATAAAAGAATCGCTTTACGGGATGTTTCGGCAAAGTCGCCAAATATTCCGCTCGTTCGCGCGCGTCCTTATCTTTTTTAGTCTTATGTTTCTGCGCCAAATTGGCATATAAGTTCATCCGTTTCGACGGAGATTTCTTATCGCTTGAGCCGTGTCCGGCGGTGCTTATCGTAGTCTTTTTCTTCACAATTCTATTATATCACGCATATGTTTCGCTTCAATTGTAAAATTGCTATACTAATATACAGAAAAGGAGTGATATGAAATTATCAGAAGAATTACAATGGCGTGGATTCTGGAA